>CAQBGY010000008.1 GCA_948759685.1 uncultured Eubacterium sp. | reverse complement strand
TCGGATAGTCCGCCAAACAGTTAAATTAAGCGACTTCACGTCGCACCCAGGAATATGCGTCAAAGGTTCCTTTTGTTACATAACGGTAGATTGCCACCTCATCATTCTCGTTGCCCTGCCTTACGCCACGCCCCTCACGCTGTTCTATACATGAGGGCTTCCACGGACAGTCTACGTGGTGCATTGCCGTGATGTGCGCCTGCACGTTTACGCCCGTCCCGCACTGATCCGTGGAACCGATCAGTATCTTCTTTTTTCCGCTCCTCATATCCTTGAAAAGCGCCTCCCGCTGTGCGTCAGTTTTTGCGTCGTGTATGAAAGCAATCTCTTCTGCCGGGATGCCCTGTTTTACCAGTTCGGTTTTCAGGTAATTGTAAATGTCAAACTGCCCGCCGTTCTTGATACGCTCCGCCCAGTCAGGCGTCCATGCCGTTTTCGGTGTGCCAATGTCCGAGAAAATAAGCTGGCAGCCGATCTTACCGTCCTTGTTCCCGGCAAAATATTCGGCTGCCACATTCGCTGCTACCTTATTCAGTTTCC
This sequence comes from uncultured Eubacterium sp., assembly GCA_948759685.1. The sequence goes on along the minus strand of CAQBGY010000008.1, from coordinate 32,828 downwards.
CGTCCGGGTTATCCGGCGCATCCAGTTCCAGAAGCCTTGCGTCCGTCCCTAAGAGCCTTGCCTCCCCCGTTATTTTTAAGAAATTGTCCTCTTTGGGATCGACGCCGCCTGCATGAATCCGCTCCGCACGTTTCGCAAACTCTTCCATGACCTGCTTCACATACCAGTCCGGCTCGCTTTCCACAATGATCGGCTTGCCGCTTCTCAATGCAGGGACCGGAAGGTTTAACATATCGGAAGTCTGCACGTCCGCCACCTCACGGAAGGAAGTCATAAGCTCCGGCACGTTTGTAAACTTGTTGAAACGGCTCTTAAAGCGGAACCCGCTGCCTTCCACGGTCAGTTCCAGTGCGGTTGTCACTTCACCGAAATTCGCCGCCCATGAATCAAAGTGGTAAATCCCCATGCGCTCCAGCGTTCTCTTCTGAAGATAAAGCTGCATGACATACAGTTCGCACATGGTATTGCTTACCGGGGTTCCGGTTGCGAACACGATACCCCTGCCGTCATTGATCTCATCGAGGTACTGGCATTTCAGGTACATATCCATTGCCTTTTTAGAGCCAGTGCTTGATATGCCTGATACATTGTTGATTTTGGAGAAAATCGACAGGTTTTTAAAATGATGCGCTTCGTCCACCATGACGGAATCAATGCCCAGTTCCTCAAACGTGATCAGGTCATCCTTGCGGCTTTCCTCTGTCAGTTCCTTTAACTGTTCGTCCAGCTTTTTCTTCTGTGCCTCCATCTGCTTGATGGTCCACTGCTCTCCCTTTTCCGCCTTGATTTCATCAATCGCATAGGAGATTTCCTGTATCTGCGCCTGCAGCATACGCTCTTTCCGTTCCTTTGAGATCGGTATCTTCTCAAACTGCGAGTGCGACATGATGATGCAGTCATAGTCCCCGGTTGCGATACGGGACACGAACTGTTTCCTCCTGCTTTTTTCAAAATCACGCTCCGTTGCCACAAGGATATTTGCGGACGGGTACAGCCGCATGAACTCCCCCGCCGTCTGCCCCACGATGGACTTCGGCACTACGATGACATTTTTGTTGGCAAGACCGAGCCGCCGCTGTTCCATACATGCCGCCATCATGGTAAATGATGTGCGCCACCCCTGCGGTTTTGCCACAAGGTAGACGCTTTTAACGATAGGTAACTCTTTGATGTTATCTCCAAGTTTTCCCCCGCCCCAAACCGTGCGTGACAGTTTCCCATCACACGGCTTTCCATCATCAGTAATCTTTGTGATAATCTAAAACATCAAACAGATTTCTTCCACTTAAAGAATAAGTGCCTGCATATGTGCAAGTCCTCTTAACTTATTCAGCTTTTTCAGTTGCTTTTCATTCAGTTCCACTGCCGCCAGATACTTTTGGATTGTCCTTTCATTGCTGGCATGTATTAAAATGTGGATTGCATCAGAAACGATTATCAGATTTTCATAATCATCTTTACCGTTATACTCTATTGGTATTTTATGATGGCAGTCTACCTGATTAGCTTCTAATTCCATGCCTGTAACCGCACATTTTCCCTTTTGGGCTACATACAGTGCAATGCGGTTGTCGTTATACTCGACGCTTGCATTACTGCATGGGGTATTCATCAAATGATACAACACCGACATATTGACACTGCTCAAATTCTTATGAATCTCTGCCCTGCCTTCAGGTGTGTATTTATTTATTTTTACCTTTTTATCCATAGGGACTCTGTGCTGTACATAAGCGACTGGTACTATGGCGTGACCGTTCAGATACCTCACTTCGCGGCTCTTTCCATACTTTTCCCTGATATATCTGTTGGTAATGGTTCCCTGTTTCTGCAACCGGTGTTTCAATCTGTTATAAAGGCTCTTTTTGACATCATAAGCGATTGTTTGGAAATCCAGATTTACATGCGTTGCAATACAATAATAATTGTGTACTCCTATCAGATACGCATTATATTTCTGGATTAGTCTGTACTCCATGTGTTTATCATATGTTTGTCGGAGGCTTCCTATCAGGTCTTTGGCTTTTTTCCTGATTTTTATCAATGCCTTATCCTTTACACAGGCTTTAATCACATATTTGGGATTTCCGTTTTTGCATTTTCCCTTTTTCCTGACTTTCATCTTAAAGCCAAGGAATTCAGAGTAGTGGCGCTTTAAGTTTACTATTTTTGATTTCTCTGGACTTACCTGTAAATTCAGCCTGTCCATGAGCCACTTTTTCGTTGCTTCAAACATTTTCACCGCATCTGACCGTTTCTTACAGAAGATTTTAAAATCATCAGCGTAACGGACAACATAACACTCTTTTAAGTTTGTTTTATTGCGGAGTACCCAAATCGTACAGCTCTTGTCAGGTGTGCCGTTTGCATATATCCTGTGGACATAGTTCTTTCTTGTCGGCATTTCTTCCCATTGGCTTACTACCCACCAGTCCAGTTCATTCAAAACAATGTTTGAAAGTAATGGCGAGATGATTCCGCCCTGCGGAGTGCCTTTCTCTGGAAACCCGACGCCTGCCACCTCTGCTTTTAACATGGCAGAGATAACAGACAGCAGCTTCTTATCCTGTATTCCCATCGTCCACATTTGTTTTAACAGCTTTCCATGACTTACGTTATCAAAGAAAGACTTAATATCAATGTCAACTACATAATGACAGCCGACATTCTGTATCATTCTTTCTGCCTGTGCAATGGCGTTTTCTGCACTGTGGTCTGGTCTGAACCCATTGCTCCGCTTGAAAAATTTTGCTTCACATATAGGCTCTAATACCTGCATGATACACTGCTGTATCAGCCTGTCCATGATTGTAGGGATTCCTAAGGGTCTGGTTTTCCCATTGTCCTTTGGTATCTCCACCCTGCGGACAGCATTTGGCGTATACCAGTCCAGCCTTTTCTGGACATGTGCAACCAATGCACTTTCCGTCCATTTGTTTAAATCGCTGATTGTCTTTTTATCCGTTCCTGCCGTTTTACTTCCGCTGTTTTTCCTTATGTTCCTGTATGCCAGCTTGATATTTTCAGGGCGTTTTATGATTTCCACAAGATTGCGGAAATGACACCCTTTCTTACTGTCCGCATATAGTCCATCAAAGATATCCTGCATATCGTAATATTCAGCATTACGGATTTTTTGTTTCTTCAAGGGCTTTTTTCTGTCTGTCAAAGTCAGTTACTCTCCTCTCGGTTCTGATTAGATTTCGCTTTTCTTAGTCATACTCGAACCTTTGAATCTGTTTAGTTATCAATTTATTCATTACTGATGACTAGTGGCTATCCCTCTGCCGCTTCTTTTTCGCAGCGGCTTCTCCGGTACTGCGCCACCTCTCTCAACTGGATAAAGGATTGTTATATACATACCGCTATATACTTTCCAAACCAACATTTCACAGCCTGTAACCAGCTCCATGTTCCAGCCTTTCCACGTTCCGGTATTCCTATCTGTTCATGTCTACCCTTAGGTTTCCCTCTGAGCCTGTATGCCGTCCAGTGCCTGTAACACTGCAAGGGCTTTCATAGTAAAAATTCTTACTCGTCCTCCACATACTTCCGTACTCGGAATACGGCATTTCTGCCGCATCGCCTTTTAGACCCGTACATTCGGGATTTCGTCAGTCATCAAATGACATTCTGACCATAGGTAGTTTATAGACCTCCGGCATATCATCTGCACACCCTGCCTCCAGAGCGCTTTCCACAGCCTGACCTGTTTGGGACAGACTTCTGCCGACTTCCACGAGCGTCATACCATGCCCTTTGTTACATAAGGACAACGCATGTCGTAGTTTTAAGGTAGGCGTTTCAGGGCGTTACTCCATCATTCCACCTATCGGAATATCAGTTCTCCAAGAACCGTATTCAAATATTTTGTTTTATTTTCATACGACCTTGTGCGTAACCTTTTCAGTTACGAACGTGTCGCACTTTTCCCGGCTCCTACACAGTGCGCTAACAGGGTGTTGCCTCCGAGCAGGATTCTTGCGATTGCATTTTTCTGGTGGTCACGCAGCTTAATCTCCGGGTTCATGCCGGGGAATGTCAGGTGTGAGCCGTCATATTCCCGCAGGCGGATATTGTTGAATGTCTCATTGTAATAATCCACATATTTCTGCCGCCGTTCCTGATCCTTGAATATCCAGCTTTTGAACGCCTCCTTCATCTGGTTCTGCTTTTCCCTTGCAAGCATGGTTTCCTTCTTATTTACCTCATAGTGGTACTTCCCGCCCCCGTCGTCTATCCTGTCACGGACTGTAACCGTGCGCAGGTTTAAGGTTTCCTCAAAAATGGAATAGGCGTCAATCCGCTTCGTGCCGTAAGTCTCCGTTGCGGCAATGGAATGGTTGTCATACCGTTTCCCGTCAATGAACCAGTTCATGTTGTAGGTGTTGAGTTTTACCTGTATGCCCGTGCTGCTGTACTTCGTCCGCACAGCCCTTGCCCTGGGCGGTGTTTTCACAAGCTCATAGATAAACTCCTCATAATCCTGCGGCTCAATCCATGTGGTTCCGATACGCACGTCGATTTCAGACGCATCGAGACGTTCCGGCTGCACATTTTTCAGCGCTTCCGCATTGATGCCGAATAACTCCGGGTTTTCTTTCTGATACACTTCCGCAATCCTTAACTTGTCACGCACGTTGCCGGACAAATATTCATCCGCCGTTTTCCATCCCGTGTTCAGGTTGTCGGGGTTGTATTCCGTTGGTTCCAGATACACAAGCCCCTCAAGATCTTTTAAGAGTACCGCCCTCTTTACTTCCGCTTCCGCATCCGGTGAGAGTGTGCTGCCTTCCGGCAGGCTTTCCATCTCTTTACTGATGTCAGGCTCATAAATGCTTAACATGAACGGGATATTGACCGTCCCAAACTCATTGACGGACACGTTCAGCGCCTCCACCGCCGTTTCCACACGCTCCACCTGATTCTTCGCACGGATTGTCTGTTTGTAGAACATATCCGCTTTTTCCACCCTTCCGTCCTCGTCCACGACCTCAAGGGAACACAGAAGCGGATAATCCGCATCGTCACGGAATGCCTGCTGGCTCCCCCTTCCGGTCAGCGGTCCGTATTTTTTCACATAGGCATCGTACTTTTCATTGAGTAATTTCTGCTGTGCCGCCAGTTCTTCACTGCTGCACCCTTCCGTCTGTATGAAGATAAGCTGTCTTGTAACCGTGCGGATTTCGTCCATGCCCCGTATACGTTCTTCCGCCGTTGCCGATACTTCCTTTCGGTACATGACAGAATTTTCACGGTAATAGAGTTTTCCGTCCACAAAGGTATAGGTATAATTCTTCACGTCGGGATCTGCTTCAATGATGTCCTCCGTTTTTTCCTCTTCTGCCGCAAGCTCTGCCACGTCGGTTATCCTGCCGGAAAGCTGCCCTACTGCCGTTTCCAGTGCGGATTTCAGGTCAAAGTTTTCGTCATGGTTGATGCAGCTTGTGTATTTGCTGCCATTGCCGAACATGCGTGTATCGTACTCCATTGTTCCGAGCATCATTTCCGGATGCTGGGCAAAATAGGAATTGACCGCAATGCCGTCCTCCGTCCTGCCAAGATGCACCCAGTCCGGCTCCGTCACGATCTTGCGCTCCCTCTTCTGCAGGAATATGATGTCGCTTGTGACGTCGGTTCCCGCACTGTCCCTGAATGCCGTATTGGGCAGGCGGATTGCGCCGAGCAGCTCCGCCCGTTCCGCAAGGTACTTCCTTACCGCAGGGTTCGCCTTGTCAAGCGTTCCCTTGCTTGTGATGAACGCCACAATGCCGCCCGGTCTTACCTTATCCAGCGCCTTTGCGAAAAAGTAATCGTGGATACGGAAATTGTGCTTTGCATACTTCGCATCATACAGCTTGTAATCCCCGAAAGGCACGTTGCCCACCGCAACATCGAAAAAGTTGTCAGGGTATTGTGTTTCCTCAAACCCCCTTACTTTTATCTGTGCTTTCGGGTACAGCAGCTTTGCGATCCGCCCGCTGATGTCGTCTTTTTCCACGCCGTAGAGCCTGCTTTCCTGCATGGATTCCGGCAGCGTTCCAAAAAAATGACCGACGCCAAGCGCCGGCTCTAATATGGTCCCTTTTTTGAAACCGAATTTTTCCAATGCACCGTAAACTGCCTGCGTAATGACGGGGGAAGTGTAAAATGCCGTGTTGACCGTCTCCCTTGCGTCCGCATATTCCGACGTGGAAAGAAGTTCTTTCAGTTCCGCATACTCCTTCTGCCAGCCCTCATTCCTTTCGTCAAAAGCCTGCGCTATGCCGCCCCATCCCACATACCGGGCAAGCACCGTCTGTTCTTCCGGCGTGGCAGTCCTGTCCTCACGCTCTATCTGCTTTAACAGCCGGATTGCCTCCACATTCCACTGGTATCTCGTTTTCTGCCCGCCTTTTGGAAGTTCCTCATCCTCAAAATGAAAGTTCCCATTCCGCTGCCTGCTTTTAAGGGCTTTCACTTTATCCTCAAACTGTTTCTCTAAACCGGATTTTTTCTCATAAGGCGTTCTGGCATATTCCGCCGCATATTCATTGATGTTCCGCTGTATGACAAACGATTTCGCCCGGATCAGGTATTCCATGATGGAATAGAGCTGTTCATAGGTTGCGGAAAATCTCTTCCGCTCCCCGTCCCTGCCCTTTAAGTCCGCCATGAAAGCATCTTTGCTCTGGATATACTCCACTAGACCATAGGCATTGTTATGGTATGCCTTTGTCTGCTCCTTATCCTCCATATGGTTTATGGTGCGGTTCAAAAAATACAGCTTATCCTCTTTTGGCAGGCTGCTTTCTGCTACCATAACCAAAAACGGCTGGTACGGCACGATTGCGGAGCATTTTGTCAGATAGATTTCCAGCGCATCACGCAGATCCTCGTCCATTGCCTCTACCTGCCGCAGAGCTTCCGGGAACAGACTGCCCGCAGCGGGCTTTGCCACGCTCCCGTCAGGGTTTAATATCTCCCCCTCCACACGTTCTGCCGCTTCCTGCGTATCCTCCTGCTCCTGCTGTATTTCCGCCGTTTCTTCCTGTTCCTGCCGTGTTTCTGCTGTTTCTTCCTGCCCGCTTTCTGCCGTCTGCCATGCTTCCGGTATCTCCTCCTGCCCGTTTTCCACCGTCTGCCATGTTTCCGGTATTTCTTCCTGTCCGTTTTCCACCGTCTGCCGTGTTTCCGGTATTTCTTCCGCTGCTGCCTCCGGCTCCTGTCCTTCCTGCCTTTCTTCCTCCTGCCCATCAATGCTGACCGCAGCAAAGTCCGGCTCCTGCAGCATACATTCCTTATATTCATGGTAGATTTCCATGAACCACGGCATTGCAGTAAATGCTTTTGGAGCTTCCTTGAACCGCTCAAATATTCCCTCTGTCAGATAGTCGTTTTCCTCTATCATGTGCAGGATCAGGTCAGCGCAGTATCGGTAATCCACCCGCTTTTCCCCTTTTGTTCCATCTTCCCGTGGATAAGAGACTGTAATGCCGTCCTTATCCCTGCTGATCTTGCACTTGCCATAGGAATTGTCCGTGTATTCCGACATGAAAAACCCTTCCCGCTGCTCCCCGTACACGCTTGCAAGGAATCCCGCCTTGCTTTCCATGTTTAGATTTGTGGTAAAAATATCATAGATCAGTGTCTTTACGGAAATATACTGGATTTCCTCATTAAAATATCCCTTTAGCGGTTCCAGCCACAGGTTTTCCTCCCGTTTTTCCCACTCTTCTGCAGTAAGCTCCACTGTTTTAAAGGTTTTCCGGTGGATAAATTCTGTCTTGTCCGGGTTGCGGCTCGAATATCTGTCATGCTCAAGCTGCATCTGTGCCTGAAACGTAAGATCGTTATCCCTGCGGATTTCGCCAAACTCAAGCACTTCCTCAAACAGATAGTCGTAAAACTGCCTGCCGTGCCATACGGTTTCCCCGTCGCTTGCAATGACTTCATCATAGGCATCATCCCATGTTACTTCCAGCCGTTCCTGCAGACCTTTGGCTTCGAGGACTTCCTGTATCGTGTCCAAGCGGTTCTGCTGATGCCGCCCTGCATCCTCCGAAAGATATTTGTCCGTATCTTCTTTCAAAATCTCTATCCACGATACAGCGGAATTTTCTTTCATCATACTGTCGATTTCAGAATAAGGCGCATCTGTCTGATATACGCCATCGGCTATCATGCTCTCCACATAAGCCGCACAGTCCCACCAGTCAAGCTCCGTTTTCCACTTCGTGCCATTCCCATCGTAATATTCAATGAAAATACCCTCATGTGTCTGCTCAATGTTGCATCTGCCGTATTCATTTTCAAAGTTGTTTGATATGCTGGCTGCATAAGGGTTTCTGCAGAACATCCTTTCAATGAACTGTGCCTTGTCGCTCATGGGCAGTTCCTTCGTGAATACCTCATATAACAGCATGTTCGGGACCGGACTCCAGAAGCTGTTCTGGAAAAATTCGTCCATGACCTCCTGCCATACCGCCGCCGATACCTTGTCGGGATCAAATGCCTTTGGCGGGGTATAATATTCCCCCGTCATGATCAGCGCACCCAGTTCACGCTCTATGGCTTTCCAGTTGACATAGCCCTCCTTTTCCGTTCCGCCCTCACGCCACTGGAAGCGGAGTCCCTTTGAGGAAAAGGTGTCATATCCGTGCAGCCCGTCCCCTTCAAGGGGCCAGCCTGCACCGCCCTGTCCGTATTCCCTGCGGATTGCCTTTACCCGTTCTCCCGGATCGGAAATATCCTGAAATGCCGCATAAATGCGTTTTCTGCTCCCTGAATACACGCCGCCACGCATAAGCACCTGTTTTACATACTCATGCGGGACGGTAAGCGCCTGTTCCGGCTTCTGGTAGGAATATTCTTCCGGCAGTTTCATATCCCCGTTTTGGGCAATCAAAAAGGAAGCCTGTTCATAGCTTCCTTTCTGCATATCAGAACTCCCTAAAGAATTGATCTCATTCAGTTCCTGCTCGATTTCCCGGTCAAGTTCTGTTTTCCTTATATTCTGCTGTTCACTGTCCTCTGTCTGCTGCCCGCTTCCCTCTAATGGAACTTCATCACGATTTCGTTCATCACGATCTCCTCTGCCTGCATCCTCGCCTGCTGGCGTAGCTGCCACATCTCCATTGTCGAGTTTTTGTCCTTCGGCGGGTTGTTCTTTAAGTAGCTGCTCTCCAGCTCGTCCATCATCCGGTTCGCCTCGTCCTCCACTTCCTGCATCTTCTCCGCCAGTTTCCCGAACCTCTGCAGCGTCCGGTATCTGCTGTTGTGGTTCTCCTTCAGGTACTCCATCGCCCTCACTGCGAATTTCCCTAAGTTCGTCATGCTCACCGTTTCCTCCGGTGCCGTAAGCAACGGGTACAGCATCCCGTCCGCTCCCTCGTGATACGTCAATGTTATCTCTGCCATTTGCAATACTCCTTTCTTCCATCTGCTTTAAATCATTTGCAATGCCTCTCAGCACTTCACAGGATATATCGCTGAGCAGAGATCCTAAACGGTAGACTTCCTCCTCTGTTGTAAATGCGGTAATAAAGGAGAAATCCTGTTTTTCAGTGGGAAGGTCAAAGCCGCATCTTGTAAATACCGCATACATGACGCTTCTTTTTAACGCTTCCCCTGCCGTAATCTCTTGCGCTCTGCCATTTTCTGTTATCTGTTTGTTTCCAGCCAGATTCACGAACTCGGTAATGCGTTCACCAAATTCTGAGTCCATTATGACTCCGATCTGCCTTTCTGTAAAGTCTTTTAAGAAAGATTTATCAGATTCTTTCCCTCCGGGCAGGGCAGCGCCCTCTTTTTCCATCGGGACAATGCCCTCTTTGTCCCGTAACCACGCCGCATACGCTTTCATGGTGTTCCGGTCAAGCTCCCATGTGAGGCGGCTTTCCCTGCCTCCGGTATCTGATATGTCGAAAACATACCGCATACCCGGTTTTAAGGCTCTTGACGGGAAGATTGCGATGCCCTTGCTGCCACGCCTTACATACCGCCCTACCATTTTCCATGTGTCGAAATCCGCAATCAGTGTTGCCCTCGGTCTTTGCTTGTAGACCATGAGGATATTGTCAAACTCATAGCGGTAGAGCTGCCCCGTAAGCCTGCATATGCTTTTCCATGCCTGCCCGCTTGCGGTCACTTCGTCTATGGCGGCATCATACAGCTTTGATGTTTTTGTATCTGCGCTCATTCGTCATACCTCCAATATTGCTTCCCTGATGTCCCTGCCGTCTATCTCGTCCCCAAGACAGTCCCAGCCTTCGTATCTCTGCCTTGCGAACAGCTCTATCCGTGGCAGGTTCCCGCACAGCTCCACAATCCGTTCCCGTATCTCGTCAGGTTTTTTGCTGTGTTCCATGATCCGTGCGTCGCACACCTGCGGGACGGCTTTTGATACCCTTTTTGGTCTGCCCTTTGTCCCAAGAATACAGATTTCCGAATTGGAACGAGTCCAGAAACCAAGCCCCATAAAGAACGTGTCAGCTTTTTTATTCCGTTTTACCCAGTTGAACCCGCAGGTCTTATAGGTAAATCCCCATGCCTCCATGACAGAGATCCCTTCCAGCAGGCAGGGGAACGTGATCCATAAAAAAAGGATACAGTCGTCACCGGCTATTTTTTCAACAGGCAGTGACTTTATATCCTCAATGTTCATTGTATGGTAATGGTTTTCTGCGCTTCTCCCCTCCCCCTTTTTGGAATACACTTTATACTGCCACGGCGGATCGGCATAAATGATGTTATATTTCTTTCCCAATATGCCTATGCCTCCTGTACCTTAATCAGCATGGAAAACAGCTTATATTCTTCCTTATCCATCTCCACGGTAAAGGAAACGGCTTCTTCCCGGCGCTCTGCCCTGTCCGCCGCTTTCTTTATCTTCCTTGCAAGGCGCAGGAGTACAAAATTCTCTCTGGAAAGCTCCATGCACTCCTTAAAATCTGTCTCTGCCGCTTCGAGCTGCTTCTGCCTTTCCTGAATCTCCGCCGTAAGTTTCGCCCCGACTTCCTTTTTATCCGTAATACCTATGGAAACCTCTGCCTTTGTCCTGCCGGAGCGTTCCCACTCCTTATGCAGCAGCTTTACCAGATACTCCATGTTCTTAACCGTTTCTTTTCCTGTCATTCTTTCCATTTGATTCTCCCCCTTTTTTACCGTAATGGTCCTGATATTTGTTTCTGTTCTTCCCTTGCATGGTACATTCCGTCATACATTCCCTTGTCAAGCATCTTGTCAAACACTTCCGGCTTACTTGTCCCAAAAATATCTTCCAGACCATCCCTTGCAGCATTCCTTACCCTCTCCGGCAGTCCCTCTTTCTGCTCCACGTTCTTCTGCATCCAGAAATCCCTCCGTATCATATCCCGCAGGTCTGAAACATTCTCTGCCCTGTCAGGCTCCCCGTATTCCTGTTTCAGAATGTCGAAATCAATCCTTGTAATGTCATTTCCAAGATAGACGCCCTGATCCCACTCTATGCCTGTAACCCTGCTGTCACTGTCAGGACGTTCATCTTTCGGGTATCGCTCATAAAGCTGCACTCCCTGCCCCACTATGATCTGGCTGTCCAGTTCGCTCATTAACAGCAGGTTTTTTCTGCTTAATGCCGCAAGCACACGGTAATCGTTCCCGTTCATGTTGCGCAGCACTTCCCCGGTATGGAAAGAATGTTCCAGACGCTCATAGTGCAGGTATGGGAACACCTGCTTTCCGTCCGGCTGCATATTGTAGATCCGCAGCACATCAAGACATTCCTTAGAACAGCGTTCCACATCAAAGGACCATTCACCATTATTAAATCCTCCAAAAATAAATGCCCTTAACTGCGTCGAAGTCACGCAAAACGACGCATGAATGCTCCTGTTTGCTGAAACATACAGGTCATTCCAGTCTTTCTTTCCCTCTTTTGTCTCATACAGTGTACCTATGGCTCCCGCCATATCCTCCGCATGTTCTCCCCACAGCTTTACTACTGTTTCCATATAGTCTGTAAGGTTCAGCAGATAGTTTGTTTCCGTCCCTTTCCGGTTTTCCACCACCAGAATCATATCTTCTAATTTCATGCTTCCTCCTTTTATCCGCATAAAAAAGGCAGCACACTTATCGGCTCTGCCCTGTCTCCATGCCGAACTGGAACAGGGAAAGCTGTCCTTCCCCCTGCACCTGTTCCGGCTCTTTTTTCTTTTCCGCTATTATCTTCATCATCCGTGTGGCACACTGGGCAAAGGACTCCAGATACCCCTCCGGTCTGCCCGCATGACGGCGCATTGCAATCAGATCCCCGTCCTTTATGGCTGATGCAAGCCCGGACGCATACCCAAGCACGTTATAAAGGCTTATCTGCTTCGCCTCTTTCTCTGTCAGCATATCCTTGTTGGCAAGGAGATAGTGGAAATTAGGATCGGAAATATAATATTCCAATGCCTGTGCCGCACCGTCCTTTATCTCCCCCGCCCTTGCCATATAATCATCACGCACTTCCGGCGGCAGTTCCCGATAAAAAATCTCAGGGTATTTTTCATAATCCGATCCGTACTGTTCCACCATCTTCTGCTTATGATACATGATATGGTTTCTCACAAGGTTCATGCTGCCACCGTCTGCATAAAAGGGATCGCTGCCGCCATGATCCCGCAAATATTCCCACCGTTCAAAGGATTTTGCCAGTTCTTCCATAAGGTTTTCTTTCTCTTTCTTCTTCGCCATACACACCGCCTATCTCGGTCTGCCTATGAATACAATGGAAGAACGCCCCTGCACTGGTCTGTATACTACCCCAAGCCTTGCATTTGCCGCCTCAACTACCTTTCCATTGCCCACATAAATCGCCACATGCGTAATGTTCATAAAGCGCCCGTTCCTGTCATAACTGTAAAATATCAGATCCCCCGGCTGCATCTCGTCATAGTTCACAAGCAGGTTGTTGTCATAGCAGTATTTCCCCTCACTTGCCGCTGTATTGGAACCCTCATACATGATGCTTACCCCCGCACTGCGCCATGCATAGTAGGCTAGGGAGCTGCAATCGTAATAGTTCCCGCTGTCACGGTATGCCTGACTGTACGGGTATCCTACCTTTGACAGAGCAAACGCCACGACCTTCCTTCCGTTTTCGTCAGAAATGGCATCCACGATTGCCTGATACTGTTCAGGCGAAATCGTTTCCCCCGGATCGCCGCCCCCGCCAGTATAGCCGAGCATTGCAAGATATTCTGGTTTCATCAGTTCGGCAAGCATATCCTGTTCTTCCGCATTGAACCCATAGACGGAAATCATGTCATAACACGTTTTCAGTTCCACATTGACCTCTTTGACCGTCGTGGTTGTCGTGTTGCCCTCATCATCGGTTTCCGTGTCTGTCCTGCTGGTAATGCGAAAGCTGCACATATCGTCAAAGACAGCTTTTAAGTTCTGCTTTGCCTTATCCGTCATATCCGTTGCCGTGTCGCCGTCCCCGTGCTTTACCATGTAGACCATGAGTATGTCACAGAAATTATCCGGTGTGCCGGAACCTTCAAAATTGACATAGATTTTTTCGCTTGTGTCATATCCGGCATGGTTCTGAAGTTCCGCATTGACCTCATCGTTAAATTCCGACACATACGCCGATAAGACTTCCTGTATCGTCTCCCCCGATGATATGGACGGGAAGAATACCGCAAACGGCGAATTGTAGATAATTGCTATGACAGCAATGATCGGGAGCGCAATGAGCGCCACTACCGCAAACAGCACAAGCAGGAACAGTCCCACATACCGCACGATATACTTTGCCATCATGGAAAAGCGCATCAGCACAATGTCCTTTAATGCCTTTCCAATACTGTCCTGATTATCCTCCTGCCGCAGCTTTGCCACGAACAGCTTTATCATGCGGTTTCTTGTGGAATTTTTCAGGTCACGCTTATCCATTGCGATCCCTACGGCTTCGCCCGCCGCAATTCCGGCAAGTACGCCGCCTGCCCCTGTTCCTGCCGTTGCTGCTGCCGTCTTTGCCGCAGCTTTTGATGTTTCTTTCACCGCTTTCTTCCCTGTCTCTTTCGCCGCTTTCTTCCCTGTCTCTTTGGCAGCTTCCTTTGCTGCCGTCTGTGCGGTTTTCCTTGCTGTCTTTACCGCACTTTCCTTTACAGCCTTTTCCCTGATACGGCTTCCTGACTGTTTTTTCTTTAATTTATCCTGTTTTGCTTTTGCCACTTGTGAACAGTAAAGGTTCCTGCCTGCATCTACGGCATTTGTGGCAGGCTTTGCCAGCGTATAAGCCGTCATGTATGCGTCATGGACTTCCCTGCCGCCTTCCATTTCATCTAATGCAGTCCCAGCCGCCACTGAAGCAATGCCGGAAGGAAGTGCGGGCTTCTTTTTGACTGCCTCCTCTTTTTCCGCTTTTGCCTTACGGTACGAAGCCACCCCTGTCTGCTTTGCATACATACGGTTTTCTTTGTTCACGGACTGCCGGACTTCCTGTTCTCTCCCCTGTCTGCCCTGCGTGTCTCTGTCCCCATATCTGCCTTGTGCGGTTTTGCCCTCATATCTGCCATGTGTAGCTGCGCCGCTGCTTCTGCCCTGTTCAGTTGAGCCGTTTCTGCCTTGTGCAGTTCCGTTCCCTTTTCTGTCCTGTACAGTTCCGCCGCCGTTTCTGCCCCTGTACTCCATGCCGTCAGCAGCCGTTTTTGCCTGCACTGTTTTCCTTTTATCCATAACATGGACGGAACTCCTTTTTAACTTTATCTTTCCGTCTGCCGCCACGCTTTTCTCTGCAACACTTCCGGCGATCTTCGGACCGTGCTGCACGGTAAGGATATTTCTGCCTTTTATTTTCGCTTCGGGCGCTCCCTTTACATGGACTTTGGGCTTTTCCTTTGTGTGGATCACCATTGGCTTGTCATCCACTTTTTTGATGTTCAATCTGCACCACCTCCGTTTCAGGGCAAAAAAACAGCACCTAAACCATATGGCTTAGATGCCGCAAATGCTGTCACATTACCTTACCCTCTTCTGCTTTTCCTCATGGGCAAAGCCCGAATCATACTTTCCGCTCTCAAGATTTTTCTGGAATACTTCCCGCCTGCCTGTTCCAAATTCTTCATACATTGCCTTTGTCGCTTCATTTTTAATACTGTCGGTTGCAAGCTCATTCTGGGACAGCATATAAAAAAGATTGAACTGTTTTTGCAGACGGGAATGGTGTTCGTCCAGTTTCTTCATCTGCCCATGCATTCCACACTCCTGCCCTGACCTTTTATCCGTGGTAATACCCAACGCTTTCAGGCAGTCAAGACAGTTTTCGGAACATCTCTGTTCATCAAATTTCCATTCCTTATCCGTGTTGTAGCCTCCCTGCAAAAATGCTTCCAGTTGCTTTTCATCTGCACAGTACCTTGCAAAAAGTGTTGTGTTCTCCGCAAAACAGCTCTCCATCCATTTTTCTTTTCCACCGCACGTTATTCCAAGTGTCGCCATATCCTCCGCAAGTTCTTTCAATGACAGCCAGCTCTCTTTCTCTGCAAAATCAATGAAATCAAGTAAGTCCATAATTGAATTTGTCTCGCTCCCTTTGCGGTTTTCCGTCACAAGAATTATATCCGTAATATTCATAACAGTCTCCAATCTGTAAGGACAGAGCCGTAAGCCCTGCCCTTACCCCTGTATTGTCAAAGTGTGACTATCTATTGCAGCTCACCATTCTTTTTCTTCTCCATTGCAATCTTCTCATGGATATTAGTATTATACAGATTGTAGAGGTCCGTCCCTTTCTCAATGGTATTGTCAAAGGGGATTACCACATTTCCGCACTTCATAAGCCCCATGCCGCTTGACGAGTTGGTTACAAACCGGAGCTGCGCCTCTGAAACGCCGATTACCTCCGCCATGCGTGAACTGTCCGTGTTCGCCTGTTTTAAGAGTGCCACAAACTCCGAGTTGGCAAGCATGGTTGTTGCCGTGTAATTTTGCAGCAGATCAACCACATTCTGCGTGATCCCGGTACACAAGCCGCCCTGTTTTCTCACTTTCTTCCATAACTGCTGTAAATACTTGGCGGAATACTCCGAATTTAACAGCACATGGAACTCGTCAATATAGAGCCATGTTGCAATGCCCCTCTTGCCGTTTGCAATGATACGGTTCTGTATGCTCTCCATCATTACAAGCATCGTGATAGGCGAAAGTTCCGTACCCAAGTCACGGATTCCGTACACCGTAAAGCGGTTATCCACATCTACGTTCGTCTGGTGGTTGAAGATGTTCAGCGAACCGTTGACAAACAGTTCCAGTGACAACGCTATATCCTTTGCCTCGTCCTCCGGCTGGTTCATCAGTATTTCATAGAAATCAGACATGATCGGCACATATTTTTCCCTGTTCCTTGCTATCTCAATGTAGAGCCTGCGCACACAGCGGTCAATAATGGACTTCTGCCTTGAATTAAGGCTTTCCCCCATACACTGTTCACACAGTCCGAGCATAAATTCGCCTTTTTCCCTTATCATGCCCTTACTGTCATTTAAGTCAAGACTCCATACGTCCATGTCAAGCGGATTGACATAGTTATCCGTATAGGTTGACATATTTACCACCGTGCCGCCGTAAGTCTGTGCAATGTCAAAGTATTCATTCATCGGATCGATGACGATAATCTCATCATTGCCGGATAAGAACACGTTGCCCATTTCCATTTTACAGAAGAACGACTTGCCCGAACCGGGAACGCCGAACACAAAACCGTTGCCGTTAATCAGCTTTTTGCGGTTGCCGATATTGATGTTCTTTGACACCTGATTGATACCGTAATAGCAGCCCTGTTTATCGTTCAGCTCCTGCACGTTGAACGGCATAAGCACCGCAAGGCTCTGTGTCAGCATGGTACGCATGGTTTCCACCTGCCTTACGCCAATCGGCAGTGCGGTGTTTAAAGACTCCCTCTGCTTCAGATAGTGTTCCTCTATCGTGACGGAGTTGCGCTTGCCTATGGTTTCCACCGTCTCCGTCATGCTGTCAAGTTCCTCTTTCGTGTCTGCCATAAGGATAATCGTTACGGACACATAATAAAGGCACTGGTCATTTTCCCTTACATCGTCCATGATCTCCTCAATCTCTTTCTTCTCTATCCGCTTGTTGTATGAGATTTCCGATGAAAAATCGTTGTTCTTGTTCCTCACACGCTGCTGTTTGATGATGTCCGATTCAATGCCGAGGTATTTCTTCTGCAGGACCTTCGTTGTCATGTCCTTTGGGATAGGCACGACATCAATGCTTGTGATGGAGTGTACCGGAAGACTTGTAATCTCATTCAGGAAACGGTCTGAAAGGCTGGACGGGTATTTCTTGATGAACAATGCACGGCAGAATTTCTTTTCGTCCCTGAAATAATCAGGGTAAAACTGTATCATGCCGTTGCACAGGTCATTGCGGAAGTCTGCCCCGACTTTCCTTGCCTCCCTGATGTCAAAGTCAAAGCTGTTTTCGTCACCCAAATGGTAATAGTCATACAGTACCTTGATCCTCTCATTGCCGGACAGCGGCACAATCTCTGCGCCAAGCTCCCCAAACGCCTTATGCACCGATGCCTCAATGGTTGCAAACTGCGCCTTTGCTTCTTCAAAGTTTTTGCGCTCAATGGTAATGGTAAGGTAGCGCTCCTGCTCAATCCCCTGCCTGCCCTCATGGATTTTCTGCTCCATGATGTTATTGTAAATACTGCGGAAACCGTCATAGCCGTCATCCTTCCGCTGTAAGAATACATAGTCCCTGACCTGCTCCATGTCCTTGTTTTTATTGTTGATTGTGATCTTGAAACTCACATCCAGCGAATTTAAAAACTTGCAGTACCTTTCAAAAATGTCAATCTGCTCTGTCTCATTTGTAGTGGTGTAATTGATGTCCTGAAAACGGTAACACTTGGAAAAGCGGTTTTTTGCCACCTCAAAAATGCCGTTTTCTGCCACCTTCATGATCTCAATCGTCTGTTGTATGGATTTCGGAGCCTTATAAAGCGGTTCGCTCGCCTTTTTCAGCTCCTTGAATCCGTCTGCAAATAAGCCCAAATCTGACCTCCCTTTCTATGCTGTTTTTCAGCATTGCCATAAGGCAATGCAGCCGGAGAGTCCCGGCTGCATTGATACCGGAACTTTCCGACCAATAAAGGTCAGTTATTCCATTTATAGTTACTTTTTACCGCTGTTCTGTACGGTGTTCCTTCCCCTGTCCGTCCTTTAGCTGTTCCCTGACCTTGCGCATGGTTTCGCTGCAGTCAATCATAAGATAACTTCCGGCGGGAAGTTTTAACACCTCTCCCATGTTCTTCCCCGAACACAGATAACAATGGAAAGCGGATAAGTTCACTTCATTGTCAATCTGTTCATACAGGGTAAGCTCCGTACCTTCATCCAGATAAACAAGACCTCCGTCATTCGCAAAATCCTCATGATAGAATACATCGTCTATGCCCATATCCTTCATTTCTTCCGTGAGTGTCCCATGCCTGTCTGACAGGTTCAGTATGAGTTCAGAAGAGTCATATTCTGCAATCCCTTCAAAACTCACATCCCCACCGCCCTCCACATGGACCAGGACAAACGGCTGTCTGTTGTCTATCAGCCTCTCCGCCAGTTCCCGGCTTACCTCTTCCAGAATGTTCATTCCATCTGACCACCCGGCTGCCAGCATTTCCCCCATACTCTTAATCAATGGATTTCCTCCTAATGCCTGATTCTGTAGACGATCACACCGACTGCGGCTGCGATGACTGCAACAACTGCCACGATTTTTCCTGTCCCCTTTTTCATGTGCCTGCCTCCTTTCCTTTTTTATGCGTTCCTTAATGCTTTGCCCTGTAAATGACCGTGCCGATAACGGCTGTCACTACAACTGCGATGATCCCTGCTACTGCCTTTACTGTTTTCTTTTTCATTCTCATTTCCTGCCTTTCTTATTCTTTTTGCTGTTTTTCTTTTTCCCGCTGCCTTTATCTGCGCCTTTCTTTTTATCCGTCTTTTTTCCCGCTTCCTCCTCCATGCGGATCTCACGGATTGTTTCCTCCCCTTCGGTAGACGAATAGGCAAGCGGACGGTTGGCAAAGAGCATACGCATCTTTCTTCCCATATACTCGTAAAATCCCATCCCGTTGAATGAATAGAACCCTCCAAGCGCTATCGGTGCGGCAACCGGGATTGCCACATACACACTGGGGGTAAGACCGATATAGCGGTATAACAGCAGGACAATCCCGCCGCCCGCCGCAACCGACGCCACGGAGAAGATAAGCTGTTTTGCTGTCAGCCCCATGACAACCGATTCCTTGTAACGGTCTATATCCTTGTTGATTTCAATTACCATCTTTATACCTCCTGAATAAGTTCCCTATCTGCTTTTTTCCTTTTTCTGCGGCTTGCGGCTCTCCTCCTGCATGGGATACAGTTTTCCCATGTTTTCTATCATTTGGTCATCATACCCCATAAGTTTCAATGTTCTCTGCACTGCTGAAACATTTGCCCGGCATGGCTTGCGTGCGCCATTCCCCATATCCGGCACAGGATTCCCACACCGTCTGTCCTCTTCAAAACCGCCTGCTCCCCAAAAAACATCCTCTCCGATTTTCTTCATAAGTTTTTCAAACTCTACACTGGATGGTTCAGCATTTTTGCCCATAACTGCCTCCTTCCCAGCCTGCGGAACTCTTTTATTTCCTATCTGCTTTTTTCCTTTTTCTGAGTCTTGCAGCTATCCCCCGGCACAAGGTATGGCTTTTCCCTGTTTTCCATGACGTGGGTAGGATACCCCATGATTTTCAGCGCCTTTTGCAGTTCGGGAATGTGTTCCGGTTCCGGCTGGCATACGCCAATCCTCATATACAGCATGAGATCGTCATACCATGCCTCCCCCTCAAAATTGTCCTCTCTGAAGAAAATGTCCTCTTTGATTTCCTCCAGCGGCTTCCTAAACTCTTCACGGTATGGTCTGTCATGGTCACAATCCTGTGTATTGCTGCTGTCCATAGCTGCCTCCTTTCTGCCTGCGGCAATTTCCTCATTTCTTATCTGCTTACTTCTTTCCTCTCCTGTTTCTTGTCCAGTCCGTTTGCCTGCTCATATGCCGCCATTCCGTCAGGGCAGAGTCCACGCATCTTTTCCCCGTCAAACAGATAAAGAGGATAACTACAATAACCGCTCTGCTGCATCAGTCCGGTAAACTCCGCAATCCCGTTTTTTACAAGGAAGTCCTCAAGCTCCGGCATATTGTTGGTATCCACAAAGGCACAGTAGGGCGGTACTGCAGAAAGCAGATTGACCGTCACATCGCCGTAAGGTTCCGGAAACCCGTCCTCCATTGTTGTCATTCCTACATACAGACTGTTGTTGTCCACATAGGTGTTGACTGTCAGCGTTACATTCTCCGTAGTCCCAAACTGGGTTTTCAGTTCCAGTGTCCCCTCCGTTTTTTCTTCCTGCCCCTGTTCCTTTTCCTCCGTCTGTACTGGTTCCGGTTCCACTGGTGCATATTCTGAGCCGTTCCGCTCCATGATTTCTGCAAACTGGCAGATATGGTACAGGTTGTTGCCGACTTCCGTATGGTATTCATCAATATAGCGGCAGACATACTCTGATTTTTCTCCCCTTGTGTCCGTAACCATTATTTTTTCACCGTCTGCAATACGGAAAAGCTCACTATACCTGCTGTTAATGAACCGGATGCCTTTCTCTGCCTCCCTGATATGGTGATCCAGCCATTCCTTCACATAACAGTGGATTTCAACATTGTCGCTGTCTTTTTCAGGATTGCAGTGTACAAGGTATGCAAACTTTTCCGTTTCCACACGGAAACCGTACTCCGTCCCCGGAAAACCTTTTTGGGGATGCTGCAGCGTAAATGCCCGCATGGTATCCAGATTTTCCAAAACACTGCATTCACCGGAACAGAGGGCTTTCTGTAAATCTGCCTCAAATTCCTCTGTTTTCAGCCGATTGTTTATTTCATGGAAACCAGAATGAAATTCATTGTCTGCCCCATATCCGCCCTGCAAAATTCCAATGCTTCCTGTCTGCCCCCGGATCTGCATACTCTGCTTGTAAGCATATTTCTGTTCTGCCTGTGTCAATGGTCTTATTTCCATCTCACACCTCCTACTTGTATTAATAACCTGCGAATTTGGGCTGATGCCCAAATTTGCCATATGAAAAATCTCTGATTTTTCATATTTTCTATAATCCTAATGCCTTGCTTGTAAGCGACTGCGCACCTTTCACGCTTCCTACGGTAAGGGCAATCGTAAAGGTCATCTCACACAGATAAATGAGTGTTTTTGCCCAGTCTGCGTAACTGCCCGTAAAGGACGGAAGCCCTGCACTGATGAAGGCATTGCACAGCATGATCGCAAGCGCCATCGTGACTGCCTCAAAGACCACGGACAGGAAATATTTGGCGTAAGAGCTTGCCGTGTTTGCCACGTTCCGGTTGCCTGCCAGCGTGGAAAAGGCAATGGAGCCAATCGGCACAATGACCATGATCTTTAAAAACCGGAAGTACACCGTATATATCATAAAAAAGCCACAGATAATGACAATGACGCTAAGCAGCGCTGCCAGTATCAGCATGATAAGCCCCTCACCGAAACCAAGATCCTTTATGACGTCTGCCTGTGCGCTGTCAATGGTAAGCGTGGTGTAGCCGCCCGCCGACAGTGCGTTCACAAGGTTCCCGACTGTATTAAAAAATGCCTTCATAATAGTGACATTGTTTGCCACGAGCCATTCTGAAAGTCCGAGCCTTATCAGCATACGCAGGATTACTTCAAAGCGCATTTCCTCACGCACGTCCACGCTTTCCGAGCAGAACCCGATCACGAAGAACAGCACCACAAGGGAGGAACCCACTGCCACGAATATCGGTTCCACGCTTTCCACCAGTCCCCACGGACCTCCGCCTTTAAAACTTACCGGGGACTGCCCTAAGAGGGCAAACACAAGGCTGACCTGATTGTTCCAGAACCCGAACACCATTTCCAGAAGAGCCAGTATCTTATCCCCTAACTTGAAAATATCCACTTAATCCTCACCTCTTTCCTTTTCAGGGAAGGGCAGGCAGTTCCCACCCTCCCCCGCTGCTGCTTTTTCTTAGAAACCGAGAAAAGAAAGGACAGTGGAAATGCCCGCCATCATAACCCCGGCTACAATACCCTTTAATGCCGAGTTCATGGTTGAGGAATCCTGCTGCTGGTATGCCTGTGCAAACTCCATGACATTCTTTGCAAGGATAATCACGCCTACTGCACCGATAACCGCAATCACAAGCGTCTTTAAGTTATCGAGGGGCTGTGTGATTGCACCCGTTCCGCCGCCTGACGCAAGCACTGTCATAGGCACACCACCCACCGCAAAATATGCCGCACCGCAGAATACTGTCAACGCCTTTTTCGCCCTTGATAACCTGCCCTGTCCTGCCTTTACCCCTGTTGCTGCCTTTGTTCCTGTAACATTCTCTGTTCTACGCATAATAATGATCTCCTTTTTCATTTTGATTTTTGATTGTTTTATTTGTTGTCTGCTGCTCTATCTGAACGGGGTTTCCCCCGGAATACTGTTAAGTCGGGCTTTCCCCGATGCGTTCCTGCCTTAACCACCGCCTTTCCATTGGGAACTGCCCCTAATTTTCTGAATGCCGCACAGTCTGGAATGTCTTTCTGATCTCACGCATCTTTATGACATCCGTTTCCGGGTAGAATACCGCCAGTATGGTCTTTGTGGGCATACCGAGCGCAATCATCCTGTGCAGCTCATCTTTCTGCTCTTTGGAATACTTCCACTGCGCCATGCGGTTCATAATGGTGTCTTCGCCTTCAGGACTGCGCCCTCCGGCTTCCGGTTTATCCTCTTTACCCGCTGCCCGTTCCGGTTCCGCCTCCTCCTGCGCCGGTTCACTTTCAGGTTCTTCCTCCTGTGCATACATGAGTTCATTGTCCTGTTCCCTGTAAAGCTGTTCCTTCTGTTCCTGTTCCTCCATGCTGATGAAGCGTTTCTTCATGCCCGCATCCGTGAGAAATTCAAAGTCCTTATAGTCGATTTTGTCAATGTAGACATTTTCGCCTTTCTTTTTCAGCCCCTCATAGTAAGAGAGTGCCTTTGGCGTCAGCAGCCTAAAAGACTGCGCCTGCCCGCCCCCGCCGCTTCCCGGAACATGGACATACGGTTTTCCCTTCCCATCGGCGGTCTGGTCAAATGCCGGATGCCCGAACGGTATGAACTTGCTGTCCATGATCGGATCAAAGCCACGGATAAAGATAATGCACTTTTTATTGTCCAGCTTCCTCACTTCGTCCGGTGTGAAAAGCTCCCTGCCAAGCACATCGTAATTACGGCTCGAGCTTCCCTGCCTGCCCTTTGTCTCGCCACTTGATTTTTTGTCAATCGTGCCTTTTCCGAGCAGTTCCGAGACATATTTGTGCGTACTCTGCTCATTGCCGCCGAGGTAGATGAACGTGTCGCAGTTGCCGGGTATGGTTTCCCATGTATCTTTGAAAAGCGCCTTTAACTGGGCGAAATTCTGGATAATAATGATACTGGAAATCTCCCTGGACCTCATGGTTGATAAGAGGGAACAGTAATCATCCGGCAGTGCGACGTTTGCAAATTCGTCAAGCATGAAGGTGACATGGATCGGGAGCCGCCCGCCGCAATTGAAGTCCGCCTGATAGTAAAGTTCCTGAAATATCTGTGTGTAAAGCATACCGATAATGAAGTTGTAGGACTTGTCGGAATCCGGTATGACACAGAACAGCGCCGTTTTCGTCTCCCCATCCCCATTTACACCGATACCAAGTTCCGCAAGGTCAAGGTCATCCCTCGACAAAAGCCTTAGTACCTGCTTGTTTTCCAGAAACGCAAGCCGGGAATTGGCGCTGATGATAATGGAACGGACGGTATCGCCCGCACCACGCATACACTTGTTGTACTGTTTTACCGCAGGATGCGCCGATCCGAGCTTTGATGTTTCCTCAAGAAATTTCATGCGCACGTCCAGTCTTGACGGTTTATTCTGTTCCGTCACTTCCGCCTCCCCCAGAAGCTGCAGGACTGTCTCAAAGTTCCTCCTTGCAGGCGGCTCTTCCAGCCACACATAATAGAAGATTGCCTGTAAAAACAGCCCCTCCGCCTTCTCCCAAAAGGGATCAGAAGGAGTTGCGCCCTTTGGCGTGGTATTGCTGATAAGGTTCGTGATCAGCTTTACAACGTCCGTTTCCTCACGGATATAGGAAAAGGGATTGTAACAGTCCGACTTTTCCATTTCCAGAAGGTTTATGACCTTTACGCTGTAACCGTTGTTTTTTAACATCTCCCCGCAGCTTCGTAAGATTTCCCCTTTGGGATCGGTACAGATAAAGGAACAGTTATGCGGCATCTGCATCAGGTTCGGCTTTACCTCATAAAAGGTCTTTCCTGCACCGGAACCGCCGCAGATCAGAATGTTCCCGTTGAGTTTCAGCCGCCTGAAATTCAGCGACATTTTCACGTTCTGGCTCAGAATGCGGTTGAAATTCTCGTCTTTATCCGCAAGTATCTTGTTTGCCATTTTCGGTGACTCAAACCTTGCCGTTCCAAATTCCTTTCCCGGCATGAAGTTCCGCTGGCTTGTGATATACATTAAAAGGGCGGTAGCATAGACGATTAAGGCTATCACTACCGCTTTTAAGGTTGTTCCGTTATAATAATTTGCAAATGGTTCGGCGCACACACGGTTAAACGACTCCAGAAAAGCGTTCATTTCCATTCCCGGCTCCCATGCGCCGTTTAAGAGATACCCCGCATAGGCACTGAGCAGCGCCCCCGCCACGATGAACCACAAAGACACTTTTTTCTTGTTCTGTACCATAGGCGGCTACCTCTTTTTCGGCGCAGGCGCTTTTTTCGGTGCAGGCTTTTTCTTCCGCATGTTCTCTTTTTCCTTCGCCTTCCGCTCCATGTCCGCATAGCGTTTGCGTACTTCCGCACTTACCCTGTCATAATGACCTTCATACAGGTCTTTTCCCTTCATGGTTGCGACCACACGGTTGTCCGCCGAATAAATCTTGTACTCCTTGTTACGGTCAAGGAAAGTCAGGATTGTCTTTCCATCATGGATTTCCATTGCCTTGTCCTTGCTGATCCAGACATACCTTGCATCCTCACCCCATGTTCCCGGTATCCTTGTCTTTACGGCATGGTCATTTTCCTCCGTTATCAGTTTCTTTGTAATGGTAATGTCAGTAAGGTCAGGATTTTGTGCGGCGGCTACTGCCTGCATACGCTGCGCAAGCTCCCGGTATCCTTTCATGCGGTTCAGGAACATATCCTTATCCATAATGACTCGTCGCTGCCCGCCTTCCTCTTTGGAAAGGACGCCGATCCGCTCAAGCTGCCCCACTACCTTTTCCGCCTGTTCGTTTTCAAGGCTGAAATTTTCCTTTACTTCCTCCACACTGATGCTCTTTTTCTCCATCGCATAGCTGCCGACTTTCTCAATCAGCCCGTCAAGCGCTTCCCCTGCCCTTGCCGCTTCCTCAGTGTGGAGATTTTCGTTTCCCTTTTTCTGCTCCTTTAAAAAGGACAGCACTTTATCCATTTCCTTTTCATCGCCGTTTTTCAGGTAATCGTCAAACGTGGCAATCCTGCCGGATTTCAGTTTCTGTATCATCATGTTTACCCGTGGTACTGCCTCCGTATGGAAAATGATCTCACTCATGCCGTCCTTTTTATTGATGTCGGGCAGGACGGAATAAAGAAGTCCGTATTTTTTCGCCAGTTTCTGGACTTTCTTCATATCCTCCGTTGGAAACTGGAACACCTGCAGGTCACCGCCTTTCATAAGGAGCCTGCGCATATCTGTCTTTCCCATCGTTTTTTCATGGTCCATGACCGCAATCAGGAAATCAATCGCCTTTTTCATTCCCTCAATCGTGCCGCCGCAGACTTTCATCGCAATCTCTATCCCGTCATAGCCGACACGGATAATCTGGACCGCTTCCTGTATCTCTTCCGCCATACTATCTCCCCCTTTCCTGTTCTTTTTTCTGTACCTGCTTTTTCAGACGCAGTTCATCCAGTGTGCGGCTGCACAGATCTTCGGTTGCACTGTCCCTGTCTGAAAAATAATGTGTCTGCTGATAATTCCCGTCTGCAACCTCCCATGTGGCAAAGCTGCCGTTCTTTTGGTGTATCCCCATTTGCATCTGTTTACTGTCCGTGGGCAGCGTAACTATTACGATATAATCATCATGCAACGTAAAGTTCATATACTGCACCTCCTATAAACTTGCTTCTTTCTTAACCCGCTCCTGCATCTGTGCTGTATCCGTCCGCCTGATTTCATCCTCGCTCATGGAAATGCCGCAGGCAGAGAGAAGTTCCGATAAGGTCTTTACTGCCTGTTCTTCCTGCACACGGTACATTTCAAGCGATACGAGCAGGTTTTCGATCCTCAGTATCCAGTCCGGCGCAAAACCAGTGAGTGCCTGATATTTCCTGCATACGACATCCCTGTCTGCACCTTTCTCCGTAAGCTCATCAATCAGCTTGTTTGTAAGTTCCCTGTCATTCGTCCGGAAAGCAAACTGTACCACAAATTCCTTGTCCCTCTCTGTCAGGACAATGTTTTTCTGCTGGAACATCTGCGCCGTTTCCGTTACTGCAACCAGTCCCATTACTGCCCCTCCTTCATCTTGTTTTCATAGACTGCAATGTTTATGATCTCCTCCATCTGCTCTGCCGGGATTTTGTTGTTTATCAGCACAAGCAACTGCTTCTCTGACAGCCCTTTCTCAATGGCGCTCCGCACCTGCACAAGCTGTTCCGGGGATAAGTCTTTTTCCGCAAGCAGCTTCACAATGTCCGTTTTCTTCTTAAATAAAAGCCGTGAGAACATGGAACTCATCACGCTCCCCCTGTCTTTCCGCTCCATGCGCTCCACCGGGACAAAGCGGATAATATTGCCGTCCTTGTCCACAACCGCAGCATGGTATTCAATTCCGGGATAGACTGCCGATTCCGTCATGCCGGGCGCACTGTTTTCCGCCTTTGTTTCCGGCTTCTTTTTCTTTTCCGCCTCTCCCAGTCCTGCCGACGTATCCGGCTCTTCCCTGGCTGCATTTTTTACCTGTTCCTCCAATGCTTTCCGCTCCTTTCTTACTGCTTCTATCTCACCATGCAGCTTTGCAATCTGCACCCTTGCCTCATTCAGTTCATTCTGCTGTTTTTCCAGCATTTTGTCCTTTTCGGAAAGCTGTGCGATAAGATTGCTCTGCACCTGCACGTCCTGCCCCGCTGTACCAATCTCTTTCAGCTTCTCATTTAAGGCGTCATAGCGTTTTTCCTGACAGGAAATCTTCTCGACAACCTCACGGATCTGCTCCATAAGCTCCTTTGCATATGCCGTATCCTGCCCGCTTACGGGTTCCGCCTCCCTGATCTTTCTAAGCACCTGTGAGAAAAGGCGTTTCATGGCATATGCCGTATTTTCCGCACTGGAAAGCACTTCGGTTATGGTATTCATTGGGACGCCTTTTTCATAAAACTCCAGCGCCACCGCCATCTGGTCGCCGCTTAACCCCTCTTTTAAGATTGCAGCCTTTTCCTCCTCGTTGTAGCCGTTGCGCAGGCACCGGGAATACACGCACATCTGCCTGTAATCGTACTTCCCGCCGCTGTATTCCTCTGTTTCCTCCTTTGTCAGTCCGAACCGCAGGTCATCTTCTATCAGCTTTACGATTTCCTCGGTATACTTCGGGTTCTGCCGGAGCCTGCCAAGATATGCTTTCAAATCCATGCCGCTAAGCACTGTCCGTTCCTGCATATAACCTCCTATCCTGCCCGTTTTGGGCAAAAATCAAGCAGCCGTATCCGGCTGCAACATCTTACCTGCTTTTTTCCTTTTGTCCCCTCTGCTTTTCCTGCCGCATTTCCGGTTCCGGTTTTCCTGCCCTTTCCCCTGCCGTTATTTCCGCAAGGATACGGGCGGCAATCCGTTCCTCTTTCGCCACAGCCTTTTCTTTTTCCCTTATCCGTGCGATCTCACTCCGGTAATGTTCCTTAAATTCTGCAAGCTGCCCTGCCGTGTACCCTTCCTTTTCAAGCCTTGCCGACAGTTCCAGATAGCGTAAATGCTCCTGTTCAAACAGGATTTCCCCACGCTGGAAACAGTTCTCACACTCTTTCAGTTCCTCCAACTGCGCCGCAATGTCAAAGAGCGGCTTCATTCTGGCACGTTCCTTAAATATCCGGCTTTTTTCCCTTGAAGTCTCTTTCTTCCAGTCTGCCATCTGCAGATGCAGATTTTTTATTGCATCTGCCGTCTGCCCTTTGTCTCCGGTCACGTCATGCCTTACAAGGAACAGGTAATCTTCCTGCAGCTTCTGCATTTTCCTGATGTCGTCACGGTACTGCCATGCCTTGCTGTACGGGCGCTTCTTTAAAAGCCCTGTTTTGTAAAGCCTTGCAAAATAGCGTTTCTGTATGCCGGACATTTTCGCCCTTTTATAGCGTTTTACCCGGCATCGCACAATCTTTGTTTCCTGCACCGCCTTTATCTTCCCATAGGAAGAAAGGCTCTCCTGCTCAATCCGTTCCCTTATGCGTTCCTCCGTATAATTTTCCCCAAGCGACCTGCACCGTCTGAACCTGCTCATGCCCATAGGCTTGATTGCAAGGTATTTCCCCTCCGTCCGGTATGCGTTCTTTATCCCGTAACCCATATCGGAAAGAACGGATAAAAAGGACTCATAGGTTGCCGACTGTATGATTGCCGCATCAATGTCACGCTTTATCATGTCCGCCCACACAAATTTTCCATCCCGGAAATCATTCCACTCCTTGTAGTTTTCGGACTTTTTTGCCCTGTCCTCCGATATTTCAATCGTGGAAAGCCCGTATTCTTCACACAGTCGGTTCGTGATAGGCTGTATCTCCTTTGCCCAGTCCCCTTTTTTATAGCGGTACTTTCTGCCGTCCCGGAAACTGACACTGTTAAAGATGATATGACCGTGGATATGGTCCGTGTTGTCATGCACCGCATACAGCGCCTCATAATCTTTTCCAAGATATTCCTTTGCAAACTTTCCGATTACTTCAAAGGCAGTTTCCGCATCCACTTCCCCCTCCACAAAGGATATGATCAGGTGGTAGCCCTGCCTCTGGTCCGTCTTTCCAAACTGTTCCTTTGTCTGCCGCATCTGCTCATACACCTGTTCCTGCTGGCAGTTTAAGGAACCCACAAGCCGCCCGCCGCCCGTTTTTTCCGGGATAGTGATATAGTCGAGTGCCTGTTTCAAGTGTTTCCCAGCATACCCGGCGCCGCAGTCCCCGATATAGAGTATCTTGCTGATCGCCAACCGTCCATGCCCCCTTTACATCGCCCTTCCCCTGTCACGCTGCCTTTCCTGTTCCATGACATACTCCTGAAGCTCATGCGTACAGGGTGTGTATTCCTTCATAGTTTCAAGGCAGAAGAAAATATCCGCTTTCTTATCCGTGGATGCTGCATAAAACCCTTCATAAGAATATGGGTGTTTCTGCTTACCGTCATAATCTGCTTCCATCATGCCAAGTTCGTCGTCACGTCTAAGCCGCCTTGTCTTTTCAAAAAAGTCCCCGTCTTTTTCCGTGAATTGGCGAACCGGCTTGAAATGACAGCCCTGATAGAGAAAATAGCCGTTCTCACGCAGGCGTTCCTCCTGTGTTTCCGTCAGTGTTTCCGTCAAATGGCTCCCCCTTTCCTTACATGCTGCCTATCTTATCCGCCGCCTCCCTTACGGTCATGTTGAGTTTTTTCATATAAGCGCTCAATAGCTCCCTGTCCTCCGTGCGGTACAGCTTTGAATTATAGTTCCTTGTAATCTGGTTGATGTTGTTCCCGATTGCGTTGACCTCGTTGATTAGTTCCTTTAGCAAAATACGGATTTCAGGATAATCGTTGGGCTTCTGTGACAACAGCAGCCGGATATACTCTGATTCTTTCATGCCGCTTTCCTGTGCCTGTTTTTTCAGTCTGTCCGCTTCCTGCTGTGTCAGACGGAAAGGCTTTATGATGTCCTTTTTTTCTGCCGCCATCTACCGTGCCCTCCCCACACTCTGCTTTAATTCCGGGGAAATATCCGGCTGCTGGTTCACGTCCTCCTTTATCTGGTCTGTCAGATTCTTGACAGCGGCATCAATATCGCCTCCCCTGCTTATCTCCTCAATAAATGCTTCCGCCAGCGACGTTCCAATCGCTTCAATCATTTTCCCATGCGTTGTGCGGTCAAACATCTTATCCAGTATCTGTTCATCTTCACGCAGGGAATCAAGCCTGCTTTTCTGGTTTGCAAAGTCAATCATATCCTTCGGGTTCGTAACTGCCGCTTCCGCATCTTTTATCAGTTCAAAATTCCACTCTGTAACAGCATCGACTGCATCATCAATAGTGTCTGGCTCCCATGTTACATTATCCTGCTCATCGCACAGATCGCCACGGAACATCCCTCCGTCCATGTGTCCCAACAGATAACCATGCCCTTCCATGTAGTCAACAACTTTCTGCCCCTCTTCTTCCGTCATGGGGAATGTTTCTTTGAAGAACTCTGCAAGTGCTTTCCCGTCCCTGAAAACTTCCGGTTCCTGTCCTCCTATTACCTGTGAAAGATACATCTGCTCGCCAGTATACCCGAAATCCTCATATCCGAATTGCAGGGCTTTTTCGTTCCCCAGTTCCAGCGCCTCCGCAAGAAGCACCGCACCGAAATAGTTTACCCTGACACTCTCCTCCACGGACACCGGGAACCCGTCGTCATCGCCATGACGCAGCTCATAACAGTGCATCCCTTCCGGCACTGTTTCCTTATCCACACGCAGCTCCGTGAAATATCCTGTCCGCCCCAGTAGTTCTACTTCCTCAAGCACCTCTTTCTGCACGTCCACGGTTTCCATCTGCAACCACCTCCTTATCCGTATGAAATAAAGCCCATGATTTCCGCCCGCTCAAATTCCGATAGGAATTTGCCAGATACGCACTTTGTAATACAAGTGCCTCTGGTTAGGGGACTGCCCCTAAAACCCCGCTGATATATATAGTGAACTTAAAATATGATAGAATATTTCTATTTTGATTGCACTTTCTGCAATCATTTTCCTGTTCTGATAGCACTTTTTAAGTTCTTTTTTTGTGGGACAGCCACGCCTTTTTCCCTGCCGTTTTTCAGTGATAGTGCTTTTTGCAATCACTTTTGCGGAGTGATAGAACTTTTTCAGTTCTTTTTCCAAAAATGAACTCACTTTTTACAATCAGACACCTTACCGTGCCATTTCCCGTTTTGGTGCGGCTGCACAAAGGCACTTTTTCGCTTCCTGCAGCCACTGGTTGTAATCCTTGAACGGCTGCGGCGGCGGGCAGTTCTCTACCTCATAGTCCAGCCCGTAGTATTTCTCCATGAGCGCATCTGCCGCTTTCCTGCCCGGTCCGTCATTATCAAGACAGAAACAAATCTTGCCCACTTTTGGGTGTTCCTCTAAAAATGTTGCAAGCGGCGCATCGGAAAGCATACCGAGAGCCAGCTTGTTTGTCACATAGTCGCCACGGATCTCCACATAACTCATCAGGTCTATTGCCGCCTCGAATACCATGACTTCATCACTCTGCCCGTACCAGATGTTGAACCCGTAATTCTTGTCGTTTCCCGCCACGTCACACTTAAAGGCTTTCCCTTCCCGGTCAAACACTCCCCTCATGCTTGCGAAGCGTGTTCTGCCCTGCAGATCGTTCCCCTTAAAGACAATGTTGTGGTGGCTGCGCTCTTCATAGATCAATCCGCAGCTTACAAAATAATCCACGGTATGCCTGTCAAGCGCCCTGTCCCCGGTCAGGTACGAATACAGACAGTCATTGTTCTTTGCCGGGGTGGGCAGTACGAACTTCTTTTTTTCCGGCTCCTTTTTTTCCACATACACACTGGCATTCTTTTTTTCCCACTCCCCGCTTCTCTGGTATCCCGAAAAATCAAGCAGCCAGAAAACAGCGTCCTTGACTTCCATTCCCGCAAAGACACGCAGGAAATCTATCTGCGAGCCGCCGTTGTTTCCCCTTTCATGTTCCCTTGACCACCGGAACCAGTTCGTGCGGTTGTAAATCCGTATCGAATCCATTTCTTTCAGGGTGTGGTATCTGCCTATCTTTTTCACGGTGTAGCCGAGGCTTGCCGCTACCGCCGTCAGGTCAACGCTCTTTGCAAGCGCAAGTTCCTCCGCCGTAAAACTTCTTCTTTCTTCCATCGCCTCACCTTGCTTTCCCTTTTTCCGCTACCATTGCCGTTTTCCCAAATTCCAGTGTTTTATAGTCCGTGGAAAGCTGTATCTGCGGGTACTGCATCAGCTTCTTTTCACGGAAACTGAAATACTGGCTGTTGTCGCCTCCTACGATCACATGGTCAGCAAGTGTTATCCCCATAAGTTCTGTCAGCTTCAGCATACGGTCTGTTACCATGATGTCCGCTTTGGAAGGCACAAGCTCCCCGCTTGGGTGGTTATGCACAATGATCATCTGTGCCGCATTGGAAAGTATGCTTGCCTTGAAAAGCTCCTTTGGCTCTGCAATGGTCTGGTTGATTGTCCCCATGCTTGCAATATTGCAGTTGATAGGGGTTCCGTCCGATTTCAGGTTGATGACACACATCACTTCCCGGTCCATTTCACATAAGAAATCCCCTGTTACCCTCACGGCATCTGCCGGGTTTAAAATCTTACGGTCTGAAAACAGCGGCGCATCCTTTACCAGCCTTATTGACACCACTTCCAGTTTAAAGGGTTCCTGTTCCTGCATCTGCATTTGTTTCCTCCCCTCCCGGCTCAATA
>CAQBGY010000007.1 GCA_948759685.1 uncultured Eubacterium sp. | reverse complement strand
GGATGTCTATTAGAGTGGAAAGGAGACGAGGTATGAAAACCGTTAGGAACAAATTGCTTATTCTAGTGTTATTATGTGCGTTATTTTTTGATATTTCAAATAATGTATATGCTTCAGAAAGCAAAACAATGATAAATGGTAATCAAGATAAAGGTAATCAATTGTTGTGGAGCGATGAGTTCAATGAAGAAAAAATAAACGATAATTATTGGAATGTGTTAGGAAAAAAAGATATGGATTACGGGTATGGTAGTACTTTACCATTTTGGTTGTATGATTCCAATCTTTGTCAAGCAAAAGATGGATGTTTAGCTATAAAAACACAGATACTCTGGGATAACAATCAAAACTGTGTAAAAAGAGAAAGAAACTCGGTTACTTCATCAAAAATAATATCAAAAAATCTTATAGAGTGTAAATATGGAAGAATCGAAATAAGGGTAAAACTAGCGAAGGGACAAAGCATTTGGTCAATGTGCTATCTTCTTGGAAATAGTACAAATGGATGGCCTTATTGTGGTGAAATAAAATTTTGGGACTATTTGATAGACGATAATCCACAATTATTTCAAACAGCAGTGTCAAAAGAATTCTATTCATTACGAAGGGATGAAAATGCATGGAAGTCCAAGGTGCAAAATGTTACAACCCAATTTCATTTATATAGTGTAGAATGGTCAGAGAATAGTATTAAATGCTATGTAGATAATAAGTTAACCGGTTGTTATGAACGGAGTTTTCATTCCAACAAAGAAATAGATAAAGCATATGAAGGGTGGCCATTTGATAGTCCTTTTTACTTTGTTATGGAGTGTCGTCCTAAATGGATAATTGACGGAGATAACGGAAAGATAGGATGGATAAAAATATCTGAAAGTGATGATATATCCATATATGAAGATAGTATGGATATTGATTACATAAGAATTTACAGTTTAAACAAAGAAGAACAAACAGCAAAGAGCATTAATAAGAAGCCAGAAAAAGGAAAAATTAAATCAGTTAAACGTATCAGGAAAAACCATATTCTTGTAAAATTTAAGAAATTAAAAAATGCCAAGAAATATCAGATTCAATATGCGGTAAATAAGAATTTTAAGAAAGCTAAAATAAAAACGACGAAAAAACTTATGTACACAATTAAAAAGATATCTAAGAATAAAACTTATTACATCAGGGTACGAGGTGTGAATGAACGAAAAAAGGTACATGGTCAAAAGCAAAAAAGATCAAATCTAAAAAGTAGATAATTGAAGAAAATGTTTGATGCTGTCATATGAATGTGGCAGCATTTTTTGTTAAAATGCAATATAGAAATACCAACTTAATATAATTAAATAAATTGTGAATTATGAAAAGATAAAAATTGACTTTTGGAATGGTTTTACATTGCAGAAATTGTCGAAAAGTATTATGATAAAGAAGGCAAAAAAGCGAAAAGAGGTAAGAAGATGTCGATTCTAACATTTAAGGGAGGAGTTCATCCATACGATGGAAAAGAACTTTCAAAAGATATGGCTGTTAGAAAGATAAATCCAGGCAAGGAAGTTGTGATACCATTGTCCCAGCATATAGGAGCACCGGCAGTTCCGGTGGTTGATATTGGTGAGAGAGTATTAAAAGGACAACTAATTGCAGAAGCAGGTGGATTTATTTCAGCCAATATTCATTCATCCGTCTCAGGCACGGTAAAGAAAATAGAGAAACGATTAGTTCCAAATGGAAATAAGGAACTTTCTATTATTATAGAAAATGATGAATTATACGAGGAAATGCAGTATGAAGCATCAAAAGAGCCTTGGACGAAGGACTATATCAGAGAGGCTGTAAAGGATTGTGGTGTTGTTGGCCTAGGCGGAGCATGTTTTCCAACACATGTGAAATTAACACCAAAGGATGAAACAGCGATTGATTATGTGATTGTGAATGCTGCAGAATGTGAGCCGTATATTACATCTGATTATAGACGACTGGTAGAACAGCCGGGCGAAGTCATTGAGGGATTAAAGATTATTCTGCAGTTGTTTGACAATGCAAAAGGTGTAATTGCAGTGGAAAATAATAAACCTGATGTCATTGCAAATCTTACAAAGCTCACAGAAAATGAGCCGCGTATTACAGTTGCATCATTAAAAACAAAATATCCACAAGGTTCAGAGCGTCATATTATCTATGCAGTAACGAAAAGGAAAATTAATTCATCCATGCTTCCGGCAGACGCAGGCTGTATTGTAGATAATGTAGACACAGTGTACAATGTTTACCGGGCAGTGAAATTCCATAAACCGCTGACAGAGCGTATTGTTACAGTATCCGGTGACGGAATTCATAAGCCATGCAATCTGGAAGTACCGTTTGGTACGAGTCATCAGACAGTCGTAGAAGAGGCTGGTGGAATGGATGAAAATGTGGAAAAGATATTATCAGGCGGTCCGATGATGGGGCAGGCAATGTTCACATTGGATGTTCCTGTTATCAAAGGCTCTTCGGCATTACTGGCATTCCGATATGACGAAGTGTCTCATGCGACAATGACAAATTGTCTTAATTGTGGTAAGTGTGCAGAAGTTTGTCCGGAAGGTCTGATTTGTGCGAAGTTAGCACAGGCTGCTGCTGCAGATGATATGGAAGGTTTCATTAAGATGCATGGTATGGAATGTATCGAGTGTGGAACATGTAATTATAACTGTCCGGCGAATAGAAATATTACCCAGTCAGTTCGAACAATGAAGAAAAAAGTGCAGGCAGCACGTAGGAAAGGGTAAGTGTGAATAAAAATGTATCATGTATCATCAAGCCCTCACGTAAAAGCAAAAATGACCACACAGTCTATTATGAGAGATGTGATTATTGCATTACTGCCGGCGACAATTTTTGGAATATATAACAACAGTAATTTATTTGGAATCAAATATGGGATTCAATCAGCATTTTTAATTCTTGTAACACTCATTACATGTGTTGCTGCGGAATATATCTATAACAAAATTACTGATAATCCGATAAGTATCTTTGATTTAAGTGCAGTGGTTACAGGAATGATTCTGGCATTAAATCTTCCATGTACGTTTCCGTATTGGAAAGCGGCACTCGGCGGAGCGTTTGCTATTATTATTGTAAAACAGCTCTTTGGAGGGTTAGGTCAGAACTTTATGAATCCGGCGCTTGGTGCCAGATGTTTTCTGATGCTTAGTTTTGCAGGAAATATGACAGCATTTTATCCGGCAGACGTCAGTGGTGTGGATGCCGCAACCAGTGCTACGCCTCTGACTGCATTAAAGAATGTTGGTGAGAGTTCCTCTTCTGTGTTAGATATGTTTGTTGGAACACACGCAGGAACAATCGGAGAGACCAGTATTATTGCATTATTGATCGGTGCGTTATATCTTACTGTAAGAAAAATTATCGATTTAAGAATACCACTTACATATATTGCAGTTTTTGCGGTTTGTATTATGTTATTTAACAAGAGTACAGATATGAATTTCTTAGCGATGCATTTATGTGGTGGAGGATTAATTTTTGGTGCTTTCTTTATGGCAACAGATTATTCCACGTCTCCAATCACAAAGACAGGACGGTATATCTTTGGAATCTGTTTAGGTCTTTTGACAGCAGTGTTCAGAACTTTTGGAAATACGGCAGAGGGTGTTTCTTATGCGATTATTTTCTGTAATCTGTTAGTTCCACTGATTGAAAAATGGTCCATTCCAAAAGCATTCGGTATTGTAAGAACGAAAGGGGGCAGATAATATGATTAAAATAGTAAAGAATACATTGATATTATTTGCCATTACCTTGGTTGCCGGTTTAGGTTTGGGATTTGTATATAATGTTACTTCGGATGCAAGGGCTGAGCAGGAGGAAAAAACAAAACTTTCTGCTTATGAGTCAGTTATGCCCGGCATGGATGGTTTTGAAAATGTGAAAATTGATAAGAAGTGTGCGAAATATATTGAAAATCAAATGAAAGAAAACGAGAAGGCAGATAATATTTCGACTATTAAAGCTTTTAATGGAACAGTAGATGAGGTTGTTCTGGCAAAGGATAAGGATGGAAAGAATCTGGGATATATTGTAACAGTAACAGACAGTGAAGCATATGATGGCTCTCTGCAGATGACGGTAGGTATTAAAGAAGATGGTACTGTTATGGGAATCTCATTCTTATCATTAAGTGAGACACCGGGACTTGGTATGAAAGCTGACGAAGACAGCTTTAAGTCACAGTTTCAAAATAAAAAAGTGGATTACTTTATATATGAAAAGAGTGGTGCAGAAGGCGATAATGAGATTAATGCAATCAGCAGTGCCACGATTACGACGAATGCAGTAACCCACGGTGTAAATGCAGCTATTTACTGTGTTAATTATATTACAGGAGGTGGCAGATAATGGGAAAAATATTTGAGAGATTATATAACGGAATCATCAAAGAAAATCCGACTTTCGTGCTGGTTCTTGGAATGTGTCCGACACTTGCAGTTACATCTTCGTTAATGAATGGTGCGGGAATGGGACTTAGTACCATGGCAGTGCTTGTCATGTCCAACATGGTGATTTCACTGCTTCGAAAGATTATTCCAAATGGTGTCCGTGTGCCGGCATATATTGTAATTGTTGCAAGTTTTGTTACAATTCTGCAGTTTTTATTACAGGCATATCTTCCATCTTTAAACAGTGCATTGGGGATTTATATTCCGCTGATTGTTGTAAACTGTATTATTTTAGGAAGAGCAGAAAGTTATGCTTCAAAGAACTCTGTTATTTTGTCTGTTTTTGACGGAATTGGAATGGGACTTGGATTTACCATTGCATTGTCACTGCTCGGAGGATTTAGAGAAATTTTAGGCGCAGGAACAATCTTAGGAATGAATATACCGCATTGGGATGGAATCGGCATTTTTGTAATGGCGCCGGGAGCATTCTTTGTACTGGCATTTTTAATAGCCATTCAAAATCAACTTCGTATGAGAAAAGGCAAGAAACCTAGAAAACTTCATTGTGAAGAGGGTTGTTCAGGATGTGCCGGATGTGGAAGTTTTGATAAATGTGATAAACCGAAAAAGGAGGATAAGTAAATGGTGAATTGTATGTTAATTGCAGTTGCTGCTGCATTAGTAAATAATGTAGTTCTTAGTCAGTTTTTAGGCTTATGTCCTTTTATTGGTGTGTCGAAAAAAACAGATACAGCGGCAGGAATGGGAGCAGCGGTTATCTTTGTTATTATGATTGCATCTGCTGTAACTTATGGACTTTACTATGCGCTGCTTGTTCCTTTTAAATTGCAGTATTTACAGACGATTGTCTTTATTTTAGTAATTGCCGCATTAGTACAGTTGGTTGAAATGATATTAAAGAAATTTATTGAACCATTGTATGAAGCGCTTGGCGTATACCTGCCGCTTATTACAACAAACTGTGCAGTTCTTGGTGTTGCCATTTCTAATATTGATGCCGGATATGGTTTTGGGGAAAGCATGGCAAGTTCACTTGGAACATCTGTAGGCTTTTTGATTGCGATTGTAATTTTGGCAGGAATCAGGGAAAAGTCAGAGAATAATAATATTCCAAAGGCTTTTCAGGGGACACCTATGGTTCTTCTTGCATCAGGTTTAATGGCAATCGCGTTTACCGGTTTTACCGGCGTAATATAAGGAGGTAAGACATGGGAATATTAGCAGTGAGCGCTACTATGCAAGGTATTTTATATGCCATTATGATTGTAGGCGGCGTTGGATTGATAATTGGTATTGTACTTGGAATTGCAGGAAAGTTTCTGGCAGTCCAGGTGGATGAAAAGGAAGCGGCAATCAGAGAAGTTCTTCCGGGAAATAACTGTGGGGGCTGTGGCTATCCGGGATGTGATGGTCTGGCGGCTTCAATAGCAAAAGGAGAGAGCGGGCCCGGTGCATGTCCGGTAGGTGGTGCAGAGGTTGCACAGCAGATTGCGGAAATCGTGGGTGTGGAAGCGAAAGTCGTGAGGAAAACAGCGTATGTTGCCTGCTCCGGTGACTGCGACAAGGCAAAAGATAAATATGTTTATCATGGAAATATGTCCTGTAAAGATGCAGTCAACATTCCGGGAGGAGGAGCGAAAGCATGCAGTTA
This sequence comes from uncultured Eubacterium sp., assembly GCA_948759685.1. The sequence continues at coordinate 27,510 of CAQBGY010000007.1, read as the reverse complement.
TGGCTGTCTGGGACTTGGCTCCTGTGTGACGGTTTGTGAATTTGATGCGATTCACATTGAAAACGGAAAGGCTGTTGTAGACAGAGAGAAATGTAAGGCATGTGGTAAGTGTGTTGAAGCGTGTCCGAAAAATCTGATTTCAATTATTCCTTACGACACAAAATACATGGTGAAATGTAGTTCTAAGGATAAGGGAAGAGACGTGATGCAGGCATGTAGTGCAGGTTGTATCGGTTGTGGATTGTGTGCGAAGAACTGTCCTCATGAAGCGATTGATTTTGAATTTAATCTTGCAAAAATCATGCAGGATAAGTGCCAGGACTGTGGCACATGCGTAGAAAAATGTCCAAAGAAAGTTATTGAAGAAATAAAATAAACAATTAAAAAGATATGAATATTTTCAGAATATTACCTCACACTATAAAGTAGTGTGAGGTATTTTTATGGAAAATTTTATAACAAAAAATCTTAAAAATAATGAAAAAGAGTTGGACAGGATTCTTCATATCAATGAAAGTTTTGATATATTAAAGAGAAGCTTCAAAATAGAAAACCGGCAATGTGTTATGTATTACATTAATGGATTTTGTAATAGCGATACGATTCAAAAGGTTCAGGAATTTTTCTGTAATATGAAAGAAGAAGAACTGCCCCCAAATGTCGAGGATTTTGCAGATGATAAAATTCCATATATTCAGATTGATTTATATAATGATAAATATAATGTTTTAACATCACTGCTATCCGGCGTAGTATGTCTTATGGTAGATGGCTATGATAAAGCAATGCTTGTGGATGTTAGAAATTATCCTGCCAGAAATGTAGCAGAACCGGAAAAATATAAGGTTTTAAGAGGTTCAAGGGACGGTTTTGTAGAAACGTTATTAATGAATACTGCATTAATCAGACGTCGAATCAGGGATCCGGAATATATGTGTGAAGTAGTTCGTGTTGGAAAGACTTCCAGAACAGATATTGCAATCTGTTATATGAATGGACGAGCTGATAAAAAACTTCTAAATTATATTAAAGAACAGTTAAGCAAAATTGATACAGATGCCCTGCCGATGAATCAGGAAAGCTTATCAGAGTGTTTACACAAGGGACATTGGTTTAATCCTTTTCCGAAGTTTCGTTATACAGAACGACCGGACACAGTGGCGGCTGAGATATTAGAAGGACAAATTTGTATTTTAGTGGATAATTCACCGGCGGCAATGTTGCTTCCGACAACTATCTTTGATGTAATAGAAGAAGCAGATGATTACTATTTTCCACCGATAACCGGAACTTATTTAAGGTTAGCGAGGACAGCGATTACTGTGTTATCACTTCTTTTAACACCTTTGTTCCTGCTTTACGCAAATAACCCGGGAATGGTTCCTGACTGGCTGTTTTTTACGAAAATAACAGACCCTCAGTATGTTCCGATATTCTGGCAGTTATTGATACTAGAACTGGCGATTGACGGTTTGAAATTGGCTGCCATTAATACTCCGAGTACACTCAATACCCCTCTCAGTTTAATTGCTGCGATTATTATCGGAGAATTTGCTGTAAATACGGGATGGTTTAATGAACAGACCATGTTATATATGGCTGTTGTTGCAATCGCAAACTTTACCCATGAAAATTATGAATTGGCATATTCGATTAAGTTTCTGAGATTAATATTATTAGTACTGACACAGTTATTTAACTTGACAGGATTTATCATTGGAATTATTGTTTCTCTGCTTGCAATCATATTAAACAGAACAATTGCAAGAACAAGTTATATATATCCATTATATCCATTTGATTTAAAGAAGTTTATGCTTAGATTTTTCAGAGTATCTATAAAAAATAAATAAGTTAATGTAAAAAGGGGAAATCGGTTAATACCAATTCCCCTTTTTTAATGAACAAAATAATTATTTGTTATTTTGTTATGGTAATTATATTGTCTGAATCAATACTTAAGCCATCAGACAAATATATTTTGTAATCTTTGGTAATAAATACAGCATAGGTATTGTCTAAACTGTTAATTAGAGATAATCCCTTGGATAGTCCCCAAACAAAAGCAGATGTGCTTAGTGCGTCACCATCAATGGATTTTTCAGAAATAATAGTTACAGAATACAGATTATTTTCTATAGGGTATCCTGTTTTGGGATTTAATATATGATGATAAATTTTGTTATTCTTTTTAAAATATCTTTCGTAAATACCTGAAGTGACGACAGACATATCTTTTATTTTGAGTTTAGCAGAATAATCACCAACATTTTCTCCAAAAGGCTTTGTGATACCGATATTAAAATCTTTACCGTTGTTACTGCCGATAGTCAGGATATTGCCACCAAAGTTAATGACAGCAGAAGATATTCGCTTGTCCTGTAACAAATTTTTGATTTGGTCAGCCGCATATCCTTTCGCAATACCCCCTAAGTCCAATGCCTGATTTTTATGTGAAAGTTTGATAGTATCATCTTTAATTATAATATCTTTGTAATTAACATATTTTAAAGTTTTATAGATTTCGTTTTTTTCCGGAATATGAGGATTATTATTGATATCCCATAAATCAACAATAGGGGAGATTGTAATATCAAATGCCCCTTTTGAAAGTTTGGAATAATATATGCTCTGCCGAATCAGTTCAAGTGTTTCAGGTGACACTATCATATTGTTTGATGCAGTTTTTTTTGTGCCTGCTTTGTTCATAGTGCCAGAATTGATTTTGGAAATATCGCTGTTCTTATTATGCTTGTCAAATAAATTTTCGTATTTATCGCACAAATTAAAACACGCATCAATAGTCTTTGATTCGTCGTTTTGTTTGCTTGAATAGATTGTTATGGTACATACAGTGTCAAAACAAAAATGCGTATAAGTTCTTGGGTCATTGAATTTTGATTCTGTGCCGCACCCTAAAAATTGAGTTGTTATCAGTATGAAAATAAATAAAAAATAAATGATTTTGTGTCTCATTGAAATTCTCCTTAAATTAAATATTAATATAGCATAGAAATATATTTATTCAAATAAAAGATTTGTAAGATAAAAATTTATATGCTATGATATGAAGAGGGTAAACATTCGTTCTGTTTTTGTACTGAAAAGGAGCAAAAAAAGAAACTATGAAAAAATATAAAAAAGATATCATAATAATTGTGATTTTATTACTCGCAGTTATAGGAACATATTTTGTTTTTTTTCTCATGAATTATAAAGAAGCACGATATGTTCACATATACAAAGGAGATACTCTGATTGAAACATATCCATTAAATAAAAATGGAGCATATGATATTAAAATAGACAATAATTTTAATCGTATTATTATAAAGCAGGGAACAGTTTATATGGACAAAGCGGATTGTCCCGATAAATTATGCGTGAAGCAGGGGAAAATCTCTAAAAGTGGCGAAAGTATTATTTGTCTGCCTCATAAAGTGGTTGTGAAAATATCAGCAGAAGAGAGGGAAAGCGATGAGTAAGAAAATAGCCGTTACAGCATTATTTACAGCGTTTGCTGTCATACTAAGTTATATTGAAACGTTTATTCCGGTCATTGGTATTCCGGGAGTAAAATTAGGTCTTGCAAATTTTTCTATTATGCTGGCTTTATACTTATTAGGTAACAGGGAAGCTATGATTATTAACATCGTACGGATATTGCTGGTCGGTTTTATGTTTGGCAATATGTTTGCCATTGTATACAGTCTGGCCGGAGCAGGATTTAGTTATATCATTATGATTGGAGCGAAAAAAATAAAATTGTCAATGGTTACCGTAGCAATATTGGGAGGTGTATTCCATAATATAGGTCAGATAATTGTTGCGGGTATGGTAGTGGAGACATATAGTGTATTTGCTTATGTTCCAGTATTGATTTTCTCGGGAATGATTACAGGAATGTTAATTGGAATATTAGCTTTATTTGTTTACAATAGAGTGCATAAGTATATTTTTAAAGAAATTGGGAGTGATATAAAATGATTTCGTATATTATTGGTGTGGTCGATTCCATTGAAAGCGACAGAGTTGTATTGGAACACAATGAGACAGGATATAATATTTTTATGCCGAATGCATCATTGGAAATGATTGGTGTGGGCGAAAAGTTAAAGATATATACATATTTTAGTGTCAGAGAAGATGCGATGCAGTTATACGGTTTCCTGTCAAAGGATGAATTAGAGTTATTTAAGAAACTTATTGGTGTCAGTGGTGTTGGCCCGAAGGGAGGGTTAGCGATTATTTCTGCATGTCCTGGTGATTTGTTACAGATGGCGATTATTTCAGGAGATGCAAAGGCTATCTCAAAAGCACAGGGAATCGGTGCAAAGACAGCGCAGCGTATTATTATTGAACTAAAAGACAAGATTGATATTCAGGACATGATTTCTACTCAGGGGACAGACACAGATGTCAGAGATTCCACAGTGCAGTCTGATGTTATTGAAGCGTTACTGGCTCTTGGATATTCCAGAACAGATGCATTTAATGCAGTAAAGAAAGTGGATATTTCCGAGAAAACGGATGTGGAAAAGGTATTGAAAGCTGCTTTAAAAAACATTATGTAGCCATTATGAGATGACAATAATAGAAAGAGTTATAAAAATAGAGGAACAATATGAGCAAGAGAATTATTCAAACCGAAATGGCATCAGAAGATGTTGTGATTGAAAAAGGCCTGCGTCCTGAAACTTTAGAACAGTATGTAGGACAGAAAAAAGCGAAAACAAATCTGAAGATATTTATTGAGGCAGCAAAGTCTCGAAATGAACCATTAGATCATGTACTTTTTTATGGACCTCCGGGACTGGGAAAGACAACGTTGGCATCTATTATTGCAAATGAAATGGGAGTCAATATAAAAGTTACATCGGGACCGGCAATAGAAAAACCGGGAGAGATGGCAGCAATACTGAATAATCTTTCAGAAAATGATATTTTATTTATTGATGAAATACATAGATTGAACAGGCAGGTAGAAGAGGTACTTTATCCTGCAATGGAGGATTACTCTATTGATATTATGATAGGAAAAGGGCAGGGAGCCCGCTCTATCAGATTAGACCTGCCGAAATTCACTTTGGTTGGAGCGACAACCAGAGCAGGGCTTCTAACAGCTCCGTTAAGAGACCGTTTTGGAGTAATAAATAAGTTGGAATTTTATTCGGTAGATGAATTGAAGCAAATCATAACCCGTTCAGCTTCATTACTGGAAGTAGAGATTGAAGAAAATGGAGCGGTTGAGATGGCAAGGCGCTCTAGAGGAACGCCTAGACTTGCAAACAGACTGTTAAAGAGGGTGCGTGATTTCGCACAGGTAAAGTACGACGGTATCATTACATATGACGTGGCAAATAAGGCATTAGATATGCTGGAAGTGGACAAATTAGGATTAGACAAAGGTGATAGAAGCATTCTCGAAACAATTATTTATAAGTTTTCAGGAGGACCGGTGGGTCTGGACACGTTGGCTGCAGCGTTAGGCGAGGATTCGGGTACTTTGGAAGATGTGTATGAACCTTATTTGATTCAGAATGGTTTCATACAGAGGACACCACGGGGAAGAATTGTTACAGACCTCGCTTATACACATATTGGTATTGAAAATAATATCTAAAAATGTTATTCTATAATTATGAAAAATTTTTAGGAGGAAGGATAAAATGAGAAAGAATTTATTCAAAAAAGTTGCAGCTACAGTAATGACATTAACAATGGTAGTTGGCTTAGTCGGTGCAGTACCTGCCGCTGTGAAAAAAGGTACAGATATATCCAATGGTGTGAAATGGCAGGGATTCTCCATTCATACAAGAGAGGATAAAGGTGAATGGGAAGATGCATTAAAGAAAGATGGTCAGAAGTATATGAATACTGCTGATACAAAGAAGAGTTATGGTGAAAATGCAAAAATTACTTCACAGACATCAAGTAGTTTCTTAATGGATATTACAAGTACAGGATGGAGTGCAAACTGGGCACCTACTGGGAAAAAAGATGCAAAAGGAAACATGGTATGGGGATGTGTAGGTAACAACCCATGGGGTGTTACAGCAAAGAAAATCTTAAAGATTGAAAAAGGTCGTACTTATACAGCTACTTTCAAGATTAAGAGTACTCTTCAGAACGAAATTATGGAATCTAAAGAGCGTGCTGATGGAACAGGATATAATGTAGGAACAGGAAAATACAACTATATTAAACATGTTCATGTAAAAGCATATAGAAATAACACTAAGGATGGAGATCCTGGAATCAAAGGAACAAAGGTTACAGCTACATATAAGGGACAAAACGTTGTAACTACAACTAAAGCAGATGCTACTAAGACAAAATACAGTGTAATCGCACTTGACAGCAGAAATGATGATTATGTTGATGTTACAGTAAAATTCACAGTTGATGGTGACAATATTGCTTATAAGCAGAATACATGTGGTATCATGATTGCTATGGGAGCATTCTTATATAGTTTCCCTGATGAAAATGACATGAAAGGTACTGTTGAAGTAAAAGACTTTAAGGTTGTTGCAGGTGATAAAGTTGCTACATCTAAGTTGAAAAAAGCAAAAGCAGGAAAGAATAAAATTAGTGTTTCCACAAAGAAAGTAAAAGGTGCAAAATCATATGAATTCCAGTATGCACCAAAGAAAACTTTTGTAGGAAAGAAGACAGTTAAGTCTAAGAAACCTTCTACTGTATTAAAAGGAAAGAAGATTAAATCAAAGAAGACTGTATATGTAAGAGTTCGTGTTAAAACTAAGAAAGGCTATACAGTTTGGTCAGCTCCAAAGAAAGTTAAAGTAAAATAATATATTTTGTTCTTTTAATTTTAAAAGATTTGTGATATTATATTGAATGATTTTACGTACAAGGAGATAGTTATGTCATCAAAGAACTATATCGATGTTATTATCGATGGAAAAATCTATAATATTGGTGGATTTGAAAGCGAAGCTTATTTACAAAAAGTCGCTACATACATCAATAATATGATTTTAGATTTTAAACAGAATGAAAGTTATCGTATGCAGAATATGGATATGCAGCGGATACTTCTTGAAATTAATATTGCAAATGACTATTTTAAAGCAAAAAAACAGGCAGATTTGCTTGAAGGGGATTTAGAGTTAAAAGAAAAAGAAGTATATGATTTGAAACACGAGTTGATTGTTTCTGATTCTAAAGCAGAAACAGCATCTAGAGAGTTAAATGAAGCCTTAGAAAAGATTAAAAATCTTGAAAAAGAAATTATCAAGCTTCAGACAGAACTTAAAAAGTAATTGAGACGATCAGGCTTCGGCCTGGTCGTTTATTACTTTAAGGCATTAGGAGGAATATCATGTCAATAGAATTACTAGCACCTGGTGGAAGTTATGATAGTGTTATTGCAGCATTAAATGCAGGAGCAGATGCTGTGTATACTGGTGGTAATTTATTTGGTGCCAGAGCAAATGCTCAGAATCTAACATTAGATGAATTATATTCTGCTATTGAGTATGCACATTTGTTTGGTAAGAAGATATATTTGACAATTAATACGCTTATAAAAGAAAAAGAAATAGAAGAACAGCTATTTAATTATTTGCTGCCTTTGTATGAGTATGGTCTGGATGCAGTTATTGTGCAGGACATGGGAGTTCTATTATTTGTAAAAGAAAATTTTCCGGGATTACATATCCATGCCAGTACACAAATGACGGTTAGCGGAAAATTAACTGTGAAAGAGTTAGAAAAATTAGGAGTAACAAGAATTGTAACACCGAGAGAATTGTCTATGAATGAAATTAAGATGATTCATGAGTCTTCGGAGATGGAAATTGAAAGCTTTGTTCATGGTGCATTATGTTATTGTTATTCCGGCCAGTGCTTTATGAGCAGTTATATTGGAGGCAGAAGCGGCAATCGGGGACAGTGCGCCCAGCCATGCAGAATGGAATACGATATTATAAAAAATGGAGAAACATTAAATAGTGGGAATAATAAATATGTATTAAGTCCTAAAGATATTTGCACATTAAGAATTTTACCGGACATTATAGAAACCGGTGTGTATTCATTAAAGATAGAAGGAAGAATGAAGAAGCCTGAATATGTGGCGGGAGTAGTAAGCATATACAGGAAATATATTGACAAATATTTTGACAGTAAAGAAAGATATGATGTTGATGAAAAAGATATAAAATTATTGGCAGATTTATTTAACAGAAATGGTTTTAGTGAAAGTTATTATTATAAACATAATGATTCAGATATGATTTCTTTAAAAAAGCCGGTATTTCGAACAGAAAATACAGAGTTTATTAAGTTTTTAAAAGAAAAATATGTTAGTATGAGAAAGAAATATCTGTTAGATATTACAGTTGTAATTGAAAAAAATACTCCAATAGAATTGAGTACCTGGATAAATGGAGAGAGAATTGTTTTTCAGGGAAAAAGACCACTTATTGCTGAGAACAGACCAATTACTGAAGATGTTGTATTGAAACAATTGTCTAAATTAGGTAATACAAATTTTGAAATTTATAACATGGATATTCAGTTATCAGATGGTGTTTTTGTTCAGGTTGGATATTTAAATCAGTTAAGAAGAGAGTTTATAGAGGAAGTAAAAAAATTTATTTTATCTAAAGATAGAAGAAAAAAAGTTGAACAAAAAAAATTCACAAAAGTAAGATATTATAATGACAGTATTCGTATTAATGTTTTAGTATCAGATTTGAAACAATTGAATCCTGTATTAAAAAATAATTATGTAAAAAGAATATATATTGAGGAATATGCGTTGCACGAAAAAAATATTTCAAAACTGATAAAAAAAGTACATGAAGAAAATAAAGAAATGTTTCTCGCTATGCCATATATGTTTCGAGAGAAGGATAAAAAGATATTACATAAAAAATTTGGAAATGATTTGCTTAAATTTGACGGCTTTTTAATCCGTAATATAGAACAATACTATTATTTAGATAAGAATGGTCTGGAAAATAATTATGTTTTTGACTATAATGTTTATACATATAATTCCATTGCAAAAGATTATTATTTGAGTGAGGAGATTGTTCCAACGGTACCCTTGGAATTAAATTACAGGGAATTAAAAGACAGAGGTTGTGAAAAAGAGGAATTTATTGCATATGGATATATGCCTGTAATGATTTCAGCAGGATGTGGTTTAAAAACTTTTAAACAATGTGACAGTAAGAATACCACATATGAAATTATAGATCGATTAAATAATAAGTTCGCCACAAAGTGTATATGTAATTACTGTTATAATATTATGTATAATTGTAAAGCATTATCTTTACTGGGATATGGAGCGGAAATTAAATCTCTGAATCCGGGAAGTATCAGATTGAATTTTACTTTTGAAACTGAATGTCAGGTACGAGACAGTCTGAAACAGTATATAGATGTGTTTATTCATAATCATAAGATAACAGATAATACAGATTCTACAAGAGGACATTTCAAAAGAGGCGTATTGTAATATATGGGAGACAAATAATGAGTACATTTTTAGTAATCGTAACAAAATACCTTTTTATATTGCTAATGTTTTTTTATGTGTGGGAATGCCTGAGCGCTCTCAGATGTAAGAATCCATATAAAGCTTCCGGTATTTTTCAAAGACAAAACGGAATAATATTTTTAACTTATTTTCTTGGAATTGCAACAATATATTTAAACCAGCAGGATACAACAGATATCGGTGTTATCGTATTGGGCGGAGCACAGTTATGTTATCTGATTGTTGTATTGGGAATATTCCCGATTATTTATCCAAATATTAATAAAGCGATTTTGAGTAATATGTGTATGCTTTTGACTGTTGGATTTATTATTCTTGCAAGATTGAGATTCCAAAACAGTATCAAGCAGTTTATTATTGTAGCGATTGTGTCTATGGCATCTTTGGTTGTTCCATATTTAATGAGTAAGTATGAAATGTGGAAATCATTTACGTGGATATATTGTCTGGTAGGAATTGGATTATTATCTAGTGTTTTGATATTAGGACAGGAAACAGGTGGAGCAAATTTGTCAATTAAAATTGGTGGGTTTGCATTTCAGCCATCAGAGTTTGTAAAGATTATTTTTGTATTTTTTATAGCAGGGCTTCTCAGCCGATCAGCAGAGTTTAAAAATATTGTTTTATCTGCAGTAATGGCGGGAATACATGTTTTGATATTGGTTGCATCCAGAGATCTTGGCAGTGCTTTGATTTTCTTTATGGTGTATGTTTTCATGGTATATATTGGTACTAGAAAGGCACGTTATATATTTATATGTTTTGGAGGATTATCCATTGCCTCAATATTAGCCTATAGACTTTTTGCCCATGTCCGTGTCCGTGTAAGTGTTTGGATGGACCCGTGGGCGGATCCTAGAGATACAGGGTATCAGATTACACAGTCACTATTTGCTTTAGGAAATGGCGGACTGACAGGAACCGGCCTTTATCAGGGACAACCCAAGGATATTCCGGTAGTAGATCAGGATTTTATTTTTTCGGCAATTGGTGAGGAGTTCGGTGCAATTTTTGCTATATTATTGATTGTTGTATGCTTAACTTGTTTTATAGCATTTTTAAATACTGCGATGCAGCAAATCAGTTTGTTTAATAAACTAGTTTGTGTGGGACTTGGAATACAATATGCAGTACAGATTATTGTGACAGTTGGTGGAGCGATTAATATGATTCCATCTACCGGTGTAACATTTCCATTATTAAGTTATGGTGGAAGTTCTATATTGAGTACGTTGATTGTATTTGCAATCATACAAGGACTGGCTATTGTAGGAACAACAAAACATCAGGCAAAAAGAAAAGTACCACGAAAAGGAGCGAAACATGTCAAGGAAAGAAACACCCAGGAAATCAGAATCGTTGAAAACACCCAGGAAATCAAAATCCGTTAGAAATGATAGAAAAAAGATGAATAAGCAGGCTATGGTTACAACGATTGTTATAACTATGATTTTTGCGTTTATGATTGGATTTTATGCTTATTTTGTAGCAGTTGACAGTCAGAAGATATTGAATAATACGTATAACCGAAGAATTGATGAAAATGCATCGAAGGTAGTCAGAGGTACGATTTACAGCCGTAGTAAAAAGAAACTGGCATATACAGATACAAAAGGAACAGAAAAAGATTTTTCAGACGATACAAGAGAGTATCCTTATGGTAAAACTTTTGCACATGCTATTGGTATTACGACTCATGGTAAATACGGTTTGGAGAAAATGTGCAATTATGATTTACTGTCATCCCAGACAAGTGTTATGCAGAAAATTATTAATGATTTTTCGAATACAACGGAAACCGGGTGCGATGTTTATACTACGTTAAGTGTCAGCACGCAGAAAGCTGCCTATAATAGTCTTGAAGGTTACAAGGGAGCTGTTTTTGTTATGAATCCGGATACAGGTGCTATTCTTTCCATGGCGTCCAGACCTTCTTATGATCCGTATACCATTGATGATATATGGGATGATTTGGTGAAGGATTCCAGTGATTCAAGACTTGTAAATCGGGCAACTCAGGGAAAATATATTCCGGGTTCCATATTTAAAATTGTGACAACATTAGAATATATCAGAGAAAATAAAAATTATAACGATTTTGAATATTATTGTAATGGAAAAGCAGCCTTTAAAGGATTCTCAATTAAATGTTTTGACGGGACATCACATTATAGCGAAGATTTAAAAGATTCATTTGCGCACTCGTGTAACAGTGCATTTTCTTCTATTGGAAATGAACTGAACATACCAAAATTCAGAAAAACAGCGAATAAATTATTGTTTAATCAGCCCTTACCATTGGAGATGGATTATAACGAGAGTGTATTTCCGTTGACAAAAAAATCAACCCAGTTTGATATTACGCAGACGAGTATCGGTCAGGGTAAGACGACAGTTTCACCGGCACATATGGCTATGATTGCTTCGGCTGTGGCAAATAATGGTATATTAATGAAACCTTATGTGGTGGATTATATTGAAAATAGCAGTGGAAACACGATAAAGATGGCCGAACAGGAAGAATATAAACGCTTGATGTCAAAATCTGAGGCAAAGATATTACAGGAGTATATGGCGGCAGTTTGTGAATATGGTACTGCTAAAACATTCCGGTATTCTGATTACAAAGCGTATGGCAAGACAGGAACGGCGGAAGTGGACAAGAAAGATAATGTAAATTCATGGTTTGTCGGATACGCAAAAAAAGGTAAGAAGAGAATTGCTATAGCAGTTGTTTTAGAGAATATGCCACAGGGAAGTAATTCTGCTACAAACTGTGCAAAAGAAGTTTTTGATGCTTACTTTAAGTAATGGATGAACTGCTATTATTAATTTTTCTTTATAAGGAAACTTGCATTGACATGGTTATTACTGTATACTAAAAGCAATTATTATTAACACACTTGAGAAGCAGGAGGATTCGCTATGGATAAAGCGGTCAGTTGTGGCGGTGTGGTTATATTTAGAGGCAAGATTTTACTATTATACAAAAATTTTCGTAATAGGTATGAGGGATGGGTTTTACCCAAAGGGACTATAGAAAGGGGAGAAACCTATCAGGAAACTGCATTAAGAGAAGTGAAAGAAGAGACCGGAGTTAATGCTAGAATTAATGAGTATGTGGGGAAAAGCGAGTATTCTTTTAGTATTCCAGGAGATGTTGTCGAAAAGGAAGTACATTGGTTTTTAATGGCTTCTGATAGTTATTATAGTAGACCACAGCGCGAAGAATATTTTTATCATTCGGGGTATTACAAGTACATTGAAGCATATCATCTGCTTAAATTTCCTAATGAAAAAATAATTCTGGAGAAAGCTTATAACAAATATCTGGAACTTAATAAAAAGCACAAGTAAAGATACGAATGTTATGATGAAAAAAGACAGGAAGTTCCTGTCTTTTTTGTAGAGGTAATATGAATAAAATAAATTATCAAAAAGAGTTAGAAAAAATAATTGAATATCATGAAAGAAAGAAGGAAGTGCCTACATTATTGCTTCATGCATGCTGTGCTCCATGCAGCAGTTATGTATTAGAATATTTATCGAAATATTTTAAGATAGATATTTTATTCTATAATCCTAATATTGAAACAGGCGAAGAGTATCGGCACAGGGCAGAAGAATTAGTTCGGTTGATTTCGGAGATGGAGTTTGAACATCCGGTTACACCGATCATTGAACAGTATGAGCCGGAAAAGTTTTATAAGCATGTGGAAGGTTTAGAGCAATGCAGGGAAGGTGGAAACAGATGTTTTAAATGTTATGAATTGAGACTTACAGAGACTGCGATGATTGCCGCTGAGAAGCATTATGATTATTTTACAACAACGTTATCTATCAGTCCTTTAAAAAATGCAGATAAATTAAATGAAATTGGAAAACATTTAGAAGAAAAATATGGAGTAAAATATCTCTATTCTGATTTTAAGAAGAAAAACGGATATAAACGTTCTATAGAGTTATCCAGAGAATATCAGTTATATCGACAGAATTTCTGTGGATGTAAATTTTCTAAGAGGCAGAATTCAGGTGATATTGAATTGAAACCAAGTGAATAATATGGTATATTCATTTCAGTAAATGTTATATCTTAAACAGAAGTGCAGGAACTTCTATTGAAGCATCAGGAGGCAAAAATATGATATGTCCAAATTGTGGTTGTGAGTGTGATGAAAATTCAATGTTTTGTACGAAGTGTGGTACAAAAATTAATGCATTTGAGAATGATATTGCACCTACACCGATTGAAAAAGCATATGAGGATACTTTTACGGGAATTACAATTGAAGCAGGAAAAGAAGAGACAGGTGAAATTGCCAAAGAAGAATTAAAGAAAGAAAATATAAAAGAACCGGTAAGAAGAATGAAGGAAGAAATCGACGATTTTGATGACTCTTTTATTGCTCCTTCAAAACATAAATATAAAAGTACAGATCAGTCTTATGAAGAGCATAAAAATTTATATAATAAAAAAAAGCTGACCAAGAAGAACTTTTTTATGATTGCGGGAATTACAGTTGTATTACTTATTATTGCAGTTACTTCTACACTGTTAATTAAAAAGAGTATTATGACAGAAAAATTTAATAAATATTTTTCGAGTGGTGAGAAGTATTTTCAGGAAAAAAATTATGAGTATGCAAAATCCCAATTTATACTTGCATCGGGAAATGCTTTTACGAAAGAACAGAAAATAAAAGCCTATGAAAAAGTGTATGAAGTGGATGGAAAGCTTGGAAATTATGAGCAGGAACAAATACATTATTTAGAATTGTTAATTGATGTGGATGAAGAAAACGTTGATTATTATAAGGAATTAATTGTTTTATATCAAAATAATGATATGAATTCAGAAATTAACAGATTGATTGCGAATGCACCAAGCAGTATCCAGTCAGAATTGAAAGCTTTTGGTGGCACCATACCTGCAGCAAGTGTGGCAGAAGGAACTTATGATAAACCGATAGAGATAAAGTTAAGTGCAAGTGATGAGGTAAAAATATATTATACATTAGATGGCACAAATCCTATAGACAGTGTATCTAAGAAAGAATATAAGGAGCCGATAAATCTTGCAACGGAAGGAACATATACTCTTAGGGCGTACTCAGAAGATAAAAATAAAAAAAATAGTAAAGACAGTACTTTTAAATACATATTGCAGTTTAAGAAAGTAGATGCACCTTCTGTGGAACCAAAGAGTGGAGAATATCAGTCGGAGGAAAAAATTATTGTAACAGCACCGGCAGGATGTAAAGTTTACTACACAAAAGATGGTTCTGTACCAACAGCAAAAGATAAAGTTTACACAAAACCAATTACTATGCCAAAGGAAAATTGTCTGTTTTATTTTGTGGCAATTAATGAAGAGGGAATCAGTAGTCAGGTAGTAACAAGAGCATATAATTACGCACCGAATAAAATTTCTTACGATCAGGCTGTAAATAAATTAACAGATTATCTGGTATCTTCCGGTGAGTTTGAAAATGATTTTGGCGAGTTTGAAAATGGAGATGTAAGTTATTTTGAATATAAAGAAACAGCTGAAATAGACGCTAAAGAATACTATATTATTCAATGCCAGATTGATGACAAAGATGGTATGAGTATATCCGGTAAGACATATGCTATATCCTGTGAGTCGGGAAGTGTGTATAGTGTAAGTAAAAATGGAGATTCTTATGAGTTGAATTAAAATGATAAATAAAAAAGAATGTAACAGAAAGTTACATTCTTTTTTAGTGCGGATGGCGGGACTTGAACCCGCACGCTTTGTGGGCGGCAGATTTTGAGTCTGCTGCGTCTGCCATTCCGCCACATCCGCAAGCAATAAAGATATTATCACTTTGTATGAGAATTGTCAATATAAAGTTGATAATATACTATGATAGGGTATAATAATAGATAATATCAGGAGGAGACAGGATGGATTTTAATATTAAAGGAATGAGTTGTGCTGCCTGCAGTGCACGTGTTGAAAAGGCTGTAAAAGAATTGCAGGGAACAGATATAGTCAGTGTAAATCTTTTGACAAACTCTATGCATGTGGAAGGTGCAGCAACAGAAAAAGAAATTATAGATGCTGTTGTAAAAGCCGGATATGGAGCAAAAATACAAAAAGAAAGCAGTGTTGAGAATAGTGGGGATGATGAGATAAAACAGATGAAAAAAAGATTGTTTTTTTCTGTTATTCTGCTTGTTCCATTAATGTATATATCCATGGGACATATGATGTGGGGCTGGTGGCTTCCGGAATTTATCGGACATAACCATATTTTACAGGGTTTTATACAGATGATGATTACGCTAATTATTTTGGTAATTAACAAAAAATTCTTTGTGAGTGGAGCAAAAGGTGTAATAAACAATGCCCCCAATATGGATACTCTTGTAGCATTAGGTGCGGGAGCCTCTTTCATATATAGTACGGTTATACTGATTGTTATGGTGATAAATCATACAAATGAGATGCAGGATTTTTATTTTGAATCTGCAGCTATGATTGTTTCTTTAATAACTGTTGGGAAGACATTAGAAGTATATTCGAAAGGAAAGACAACGAGTGCACTCAATGGATTAATGAAACTGACACCATCCAGAGCCAGAATTTTAGAAAAAGATGAACACGGAAATGAAATAGAGAAGGAAATTAGTTTATCAAACTTGAAGGTGGATATGCACTTTATTGTGAAACCGGGTGAGAATATTCCCGCAGACGGTGTAGTAATCAGAGGAGAAAGTGCAGTTGACGAGTCTTCTCTTACAGGAGAGAGTATCCCGGTGGATAAGGCAGAGGGAGCAAAAGTATCCTCAGGAACAATAAACCAGTCAGGTGTGCTGGTCTGCAAAGCTGTGCGGGTAGGAAGTGATACAACATTAGCAAAGATTATTCAATTAGTCAGTGATGCTTCCGCATCTAAAGCGCCTATTGCAAAAGCTGCAGACAAAGTGGCAGGCATTTTTGTTCCGGTTGTTTTGTGCATTGCAGTTTTTACATTTATTATATGGGTACTTGCAGGTGCTGATTTAGGAACAGCCCTTACTTATGCAGTTTCTGTTCTGGTAATCAGTTGTCCATGTGCATTAGGTCTTGCAACGCCAGTGGCAATCATGGTTGGAAATGGTATTGGGGCAAAAAATGGTATTTTATTTAAAAATGCTACAGCCTTAGAAAACGCAGGGAAAGCAAAAAATATTATTTTAGATAAAACCGGAACGATTACTACAGGAAAACCGGAAGTTACAGATGTGATTGCAGCAAATGGCTGGGACAGTGTAAAGTTATTGGAACTGGCATACAGTCTGGAAAATAATAGTGAACATCCTTTGGCAAAAGCAATTGTTTATTATTGTAAAGAAAAAAACATAAACAGAAAGGAAGTATCCGGATTTTTATCTAAGACAGGAAATGGGTTATATGGAACAATCAATGAAAATGTGGCTGTAGCAGGAAATATTGAGTATATACAGGAGTTTTGTAAAGTAGAGGAACAGTATAGAAATATAGCAAATAAACTTTCTAATGAAGGGAAAACACCAATGTATTTTGAATATAATGAAACATTATGTGGAATTATCGCTGTGTCTGATGCGTTAAAATCTGATAGTGCTTCTGCCATAGAAGATTTAAAGAACATGGAAATTCATGTGACAATGCTTACAGGTGATAATAAAACAACTGCGAAAGCGATTGCAGATAAAGTAGGAATAGAGAATGTGGTTGCAAATGTATTACCGGACATTAAAGAGAAAGTTGTAAAAGAGCAGTCATTAGACGGAATAACGATTATGGTAGGGGATGGAATTAATGATGCACCGGCATTGACAAGGGCAGATGTGGGAATGGCTATTGGAGCAGGAACGGATATTGCGATTGATGCGGCAGATATTGTGTTGGTAAAAAATAACCTTTCAGATGTACCAAAAGCTGTGAAACTAAGCAAAATGGTTCTCCGAAACATTCATGAAAATTTATTCTGGGCATTTATTTATAATGTTATTGGAATTCCTCTTGCGGCTGGTGTTTGGTATCCGATATTTGGAATCCGTTTAAGTCCGATGTTTGGGGCATTTGCCATGAGTCTGTCCAGTTTTTGTGTTGTAGTGAATGCTTTAAGACTGAATATGATAAAGATAAAAAGTAAAAAATAATTGTAACTGTTTCTGATAAAATGTATAATAAAATAGTTGGATAAAAGTGTCAGAGATACCGGAATTTACATTGAATTATGTGTGAAACGAAAATATTTGACTTATATTTTAGGAGACAAATTATGAAGTGTGAAGTATTTCAAAAAAATATCAGAGATTTTATTTTTGATAAAATAGAATATTCAGAGGATTTAGAAGAGTTTTTGTCTCACGCAAAAGAGTGTAATGAGTGCAGGGAAGAACTGGAATTATATTATAAGATTCATCGGGGATTAGGGGATATCGAACCGCCGGTAGAAAGCGATGAGCCAATGTCCGCAGAGGATGAATTAAAATATATTATTGAATATTACAATGAATATTTTGAAAAAGAAAAGCGTCTGGGTAGGATTGGTAGAATTGCCGTGGCAGGTCTTGGACTGGTTCTAATCGGTCTTGCTGTTTATGTTGGTGCAATAAATATATAAAAAAGAGGAAGTATCATGGAAAAGTTATTATTAATAGATGGTCATAGTATATTGAACAGAGCTTATTATGGAGTCCCTTTGTTTGCGAATGCAGAAGGAATTCATACAAATGCTGTGTTTGGTTTCTTAAATATGATGTTCAAATTTATGGATGATGAACAGCCAACACATATGGCTGTTGCTTTTGATGTTCATCATCCTACATTCAGACATGAAATGTTTAAAGAGTATAAAGGAACCAGAAAACCAATGCAGCCGGAATTAAGAGAGCAGGTCCCTTTAATCAAAGAACTTCTTAATAATATGAATATTACTATCATGGAACTTCCCGGATTTGAAGCAGACGATATCATTGGAACGATGTCAAAACGTGGTGAAAAAGATGGATTTTCTGTATGTGTATATTCAGGAGACAGAGATTTATTACAGCTTGCTTCAGAGAATATTACGATTTGCATTCCAAAGACAAAAAAAGGTCAGACGACAGTTGAAAGATATAATGCAGAACAGGTAAAAGAGTTATATAAAGTAACACCAATTGAATTTATTGATGTAAAAGCTTTAATGGGAGATTCTTCAGACAATATCCCGGGTGTTCCGGGAATTGGAGAGAAAGGGGCAACTGCCATTATCTCTGAGTTTGGTTCCATTGAAAATGCTTATGAACATGCAGAAGAGATAACAAATACGCGAAATAGAAATGCTTTTTTGGAACATTATGATATGGCACAGATGAGTAAAACGCTTGCCACGATTAATATTGATTCACCGGTAGAAGTACAGCCGAAAGAGTGTGCTATAGGGGATATATACACGGAAACAGCGCTGGATATGGTAAAAAAACTGGAATTAAAAAGCATGATTTCCCGGTTTTCCAATGTTTCAGCATCGAATGATATTGAGGATAATTTTAAGTTGGTTTCTGACTTTACAGAAGTAGAAGAACTCTTTGAGACACTTGCAGACAATGATTATACGATAGGACTATTTATTTTTAGGGACAAAGAAGTTCATGGTGTCGGAATCTGTTATGATGAGAAAGAAATTTATTATATTCCGATAGAAGGTTTTGTGACAGAGAGTTATTTGAGAAATAAAATATGTACTTTGGCAAAGAATGCCAGTGTTTATACTGTAAATGTAAAAGATAATAATGATTTCTTTCAGGCTGTTGATTCAGAAACAGAATATGTTAAGTTAGAAGATTTGGGACTGATGGCATATTTAATTAACCCTACAGGTCATTCATATGATTATGATGACCTTGCCAGAGATTATTTAGGTGAAAATATTCCAACTTATGAAGAAATCTTTCCGAAAACGAAAAAGGGAGAAACACCATCTGTTGATATTATAGAAAATGCAATGAAATATGCCTGTTACAATGCATACATTTTTTATAAAACTCATAAGGAAATTTATAAAAAATTAGAAGAAATGGAAATGACGGATGTCTATTATCAGATTGAAAAACCGTTAATGTACGCTTTGTATGAAATGGAGCAGTGTGGTGTTCAGGTAGATGGAGAAGCATTAAAAGAATATGGAGAAAGTTTATCTGTTAAGATTCAGGAATTAGAAAAGAACATATATAAAAGTGCAGGACATGAATTTAATATTAATTCACCGAAACAGTTAGGAGAGATTTTGTTTGGTGAGATGGGACTGCCCGGAGGTAAGAAAACGAAAACAGGATATTCTACATCAGCATCAGTCTTAGAAAAACTAGAACCGGATTATCCCTTTGTCAGGGATGTTTTAGAATATAGACAGCTGACAAAACTAAAATCCACATATGCGGAAGGTCTTGCGGCATATATTAAAGAGGACAGCAGAATTTATGGAAAATTCAACCAGACAATTACTGCTACCGGACGAATCAGCAGTACAGAACCAAATCTGCAGAATATCCCTATCCGTACAGAGATAGGCAGACAGCTTAGAAAGGTGTTTATTCCAAAAGAAGGCTGTGTTTTTGTGGATGCAGATTATTCACAGATTGAACTGCGGATACTGGCACATATGTCGGATGATAAAAATTTAATAGAAGCATATAAAGATTCCAAGGATATTCATACAGCGACAGCATCTCTGGTTTTTGGTGTGCCGATTGACGAGGTGACAAAAACACAAAGAAGCAATGCAAAAGCTGTAAATTTTGGTATCGTTTATGGCATCAGTTCGTTTGGTTTGAGTCAGGATTTATCCATCAGTAAAAAGGAAGCTGAAAAATATATTAATAATTATTTTGAAAGTTATCCGGGAATTAAGGCTTATTTGGATAATTCAGTGAAAAGTGCCAAGGAAAAAGGATATTCCGTGACGCTATTTGGAAGAAGACGTCCGATTCCAGAAATCAATGTATCTAATTTTATGCAGAGACAGTTTGGTGAACGTGTGGCGATGAATGCACCGATTCAGGGAACAGCTGCTGATATTATAAAGATTGCCATGATTGGTGTTGCAAGAACATTAAAGGAAAAGAATCTGGAATCCCGTATTGTTTTACAGATTCATGATGAGCTTTTAATTGAGGCAAAGAAAGAAGAAGTGGAGATTGTCACTGAAATTTTAAAAACAGAAATGTCTTCTGCTGCAGAACTTCATGTTCCGCTTGAAGTGGAAGTAGAGATAGGAAATAACTGGGATGAGGCACATTAAAGAAATAAAATATTTTTTGGAAGAGGCAGTTAGTAATAGTTAGGTGATAAAGTATGGTTATTGGTCTTATGGGAGGTGTTGGCTGTGGCAAGTCAACAATTCTTGGTTATTTAGAAAAAACTTATGATGCATGTATCATTGAAGCAGATAAGGTCGCAAAAGAGATTATGAACCCGGGAAATGAAGTCTATGATGAAGTTGCAAAGGCTTTTCCTGAAGTAATAAAAAATGGATACATTGACAGGAAAATTTTAGCAGATATTGTTTTTACAGATGAAAAAAAACTGATAAGATTAAATACAATTACCCATCCGGGTACAATTAAGAAAATAAGCAAAATGATAGAAGAAGCAGAGAATGAGCTGATTGTTTTAGAGTCAGCCATTTTAATCGATTCCGGATTGGAGGAATATTGTGATGAGTTTTGGTTTGTATATTGTGATTTCGAAACACGTATTGCAAGATTAATAAATAACAGAGGATATTCCAGAGAAAAATGTATTCACGTTATGAAAAATCAGCCACAGGATGAAGAATATAATACTTTTGCTGATGAATACATAGACAATAGTTATTCAGAAGAAAGGACGAAAGAGCAAATTGATATCATTCTTTCTAAGAAGGATTGTTAAAAAAATGTGAACTGGATAAAAATGTATTGACAATAAATTTTATTAGAGTTATGATATGTAGCACGCTACACATCATAACTTTTTTGATGTATTACAGCATTTGATGCTGCAGGTTGAAATGGGAGTAAAAAATGGAACATATTGGACATAAAATTAAAAAGATTGATCAGTTATTTAAAATGCGAATGGATCAGAATCTAGAACAATTAGGAGTCACATTTGCTCAGATGCATGTTTTAATGTATTTATTTAGAAATAATAATGGAGAAAAAATTACACAAAAAAAATTGTCAGAATGCTTTGAAGTAAAACATTCAACGATGTCGGGAATACTAAATAGATTAAAAGAAAAAGACCTCATTGAAATCAGAGTAGACGAAGAAAATAAGAAATATCGCAATATTTATTTAACTCCAAAGTCACAATGTTTAGACCAACAAATGTCATTACATATAAACGATATAGAAACACTTCTAATGAAAGATTTTACTAAAAAAGAAATGGACCAGCTTGCAGGTTATTTGGATAGATTATATAACAATCTGTTAACAGATTGTGAATTATCTAATAAGGATATAGAATGTTTTAATAAAAGAATTAGTAACGTAGAAAGGAGACACAAAGATGATTAAAACGTTAGGAAAACAAATTAAAGAATTTAAGTTAGTATCCATACTGACACCAATCAGTATGCTTGCCGAAGTAGTAGTAGAGAATTTTATTCCGTTACTTATGGCGACAATTATTGATTCTATTTATACAAAAGATTTGGGAAAGGTATATTTAACAGCAGGAATTATGCTGTTACTTGGAGTTGCTGGATTAATCGCCGGCTGGCTTGGAGGCGTATTTGGAGCTAAGGCTTCTGCCGGATTTGCAAGAAATCTTAGAAAAGCAATGTTTGATAATATTCAGACTTTTAGTTTTTCAAATATTGATAAGTTTAGTACTGCAGGTCTTGTTACCAGACTTACAACAGATGTTACAAATATGCAGAACGCATATCAGATGATTCTTCGAATGGCTGTAAGAGCACCGTTCAGTCTGATTGTGGCAATGATTATGGCATTTTCTGTTTCTCCAAGACTTGCAAGTATTTATTTGATTGCGGTAGTAATTCTTGGGGCTATCTGCGCGCTAATTGTGACGAATGCATTTAAATATTTTAATCAGGTATTTAAGCGTTATGATGCATTGAATGAAAGTGTACAGGAAAATGTTACTGCTATGCGTGTGGTAAAAGCGTATGTAAGAGAAGATTATGAGAAGGGTAAATTCGGAAAAGCAAGTTATAATATTTATAAAATGTTTATTAAAGCAGAGGGAATTGTATCTTTAAATGCTCCGGTAATGATGACCACAGTTTACAGTTGTATCTTACTTATCAGCTGGATGGGAGCACACATGATTGTTGCAAGTGGAAATAATCCGGCAATTGGATTAACAACAGGAAATCTTACATCACTTCTTGCATATTGTATGAATATTCTGATGAGCTTGATGATGCTGTCCATGGTATTTGTTATGATAACAATGTCTATGGCAAGTGCCAGACGAATTGCTGAGGTATTAAATGAAAAAGCAGAGATTACAAATCCTGAGAATCCTGACTTTGATGTTCCGGATGGAAGTATTGAGTTTAAAAATGTCAATTTCAGATATAACAAAACAAGCGAAAAACCGATTCTTGAAAATATTAATATTAAAATCAACTCTGGTGAAACAATTGGTATTATTGGTGGTACCGGAAGTGCTAAATCCAGTTTTGTAAATCTGATCAGCAGATTATATGATATTGAAGAACCGGAAACAGTGGAGGGAGAAGAACCAATCGAAAGTTATGTTAGTATTGGTGGAAAAGATGTTAGAACTTATGATTTGGAAACTGTCAGACAGGAAGTCAGTGTTGTTCTTCAAAAAAATGTGCTATTTTCAGGTACTATTTTGGAAAATTTGCGCTGGGGAGATCCGAATGCGACAGAAGAAGAATGTATTAGAGCGTGTGAACTGGCATGTGCTGATGAATTTATTGAAAAAATGCCTGATAAATATGATACATACATTGAGCAGGGAGGTGCCAATGTATCTGGAGGACAGAGACAGAGATTGTGTATTGCAAGAGCTTTGTTAAAGAAACCTAAAATTTTGATTTTAGACGATTCTACCAGTGCAGTGGATACAGTAACGGATGCAAAAATCAGAAAGGCATTCCGGGAAGAAATACCGGAAACAACAAAGATTATTATTGCCCAGCGTATTTCATCTGTACAGGATGCAGACAGAATTATTGTTATGGACGATGGTAAGATTGATGAAGTAGGTACGCATGAATATTTAAAAGAAAATAATGAAATATATAGAGAAGTATATTTGCAGCAGACCAATGATAATGCTGATTTTGATAAGAATGGAGGTGAGGCGTAATGGCACAGGCAAAGGTTGTAAAAGGTCCGGGACGTAGAAATATGGGGCCTGCACAAAAAATAGAACATCCATTTCAGATTATAGGAAAAATATTGAAATTTATGAGCAGACATTATCTGCCTCATTTAATTATTGTTCTGGTTTGTATTGTGGCAAGTGTTTTTGCCAATGTTCAGGGAACATGGTTTATGAAATCCTTGATTGATGATTACATCATGCCTATGATAAAATTCGGAAGCAATGATTTTTCGCCATTACTGGGTGCTATGGGAAGAGTTGCTGTATTTTATGGAATTGGTATTGTATGCACTCTTGCTCAGGCTGAAATTATGGTATTTGTTACGCAGGGAGTATTGCGTGATTTAAGAGTAGAAATGTTCAATCATATGCAGACTCTGCCAATTAAGTATTTTGACAGAACATCTCATGGTGATATTATGTCCATGTATACAAATGACATTGATACTTTGCGTCAGATGGTAAGTCAGGCACTACCGCAAATAATTAACAGTGTTATTACCGTAGTTAGTGTTCTGGTCGCAATGGTAAGTCTGAGTGCTCCTCTTACAATATTAACGATTGTTATGGTTGTTGTAATGATGATGGTATCAAAACAGCTGACGTCTTTATCCGGAAAATATTTTTTGGCACAACAGCAGGATATCGGTAAAGTAAATGGATATATTGAGGAGATGATGGAGGGGCAGAAAGTAGTCAAAGTATTCTGCCATGAGGAACAGGCAATTAACGAGTTTGATGAAATTAATAATAAATTATTTGAATCAGCAAACAACGCGAATAAGTTTGCCAATGTTATGGCACCATGCAATGCACAGCTCGGAAATTTGAGTTATGTTTTCTGTGCATGTTTGGGTGCAGTAATTGCTATAAACGGTTTTTTAGGTTTTGGACTGACACCGGGTGCTTTAGTGAGTTTTCTGACATACAATAAACAGTTTGCCCAGCCGATTAATCAGGTAACGATGCAGATGAACAGTATTGTTATGGCATTAGCTGGTGCGGACAGAATTTTTAAACTGTTAGCTGAAAAACCGGAAGTTGATGAAGGATATGTTACTCTGGTCCGTTGTAAAAAAGAAGATGGTCAGATTATAGAGTGTAAAGAACGTACCGGCATGTGGGCATGGAAACATTATCATAAAGACAGTGATACAACGACTTATACCGAGATGAAAGGGGAAATTGTTTTCGATGGTGTTGACTTTGGTTATACAGACGAAAAAATTGTCCTGCATGATGTGAAGTTATATGCCGACCCAGGACAGAAACTGGCATTTGTCGGTTCTACCGGAGCAGGTAAAACCACGATTACAAATCTGATAAACAGATTCTATGATATTCAGGATGGAAAAATCAGATATGACGGAATCAATATTAATAAAATAAAGAAAGCTGATTTAAGACGTTCTCTTGGTATCGTACTTCAGGATACACATTTGTTTACGGGTACAGTTATGGATAATATACGTTATGGTAATCTGGAGGCGACGGATGAAGAAGTGATAGCAGCGGCAAAACTGGCGAATGCAGACAGTTTTATCAGAAGACTTCCGGATGGCTATCATACAATGCTTACAGGTGATGGCGGTAATCTGTCACAGGGACAGAGACAGTTACTTGCGATTGCAAGAGCTGCGGTTGCCAATCCACCGGCGTTAATATTGGATGAAGCTACTTCAAGTATTGATACCAGAACAGAGCGTATTGTTCAAGAAGGTATGGATGCCCTTATGAAAGGAAGAACTACTTTTGTTATTGCTCACAGACTTTCTACGATTAAGAACAGTGATTGTATTATGGTATTGGAACAGGGAAGAATTATTGAACGTGGAAATCACGACCAGTTGATGGAAGAGAAGGGAACTTACTATAAACTTCAGACTGGAAGTAACGAATAGCATAAAAGAATACTTGCGATTATTAAATAATATTTTGCCTGCATATATTAGTAACAAAGTGAATTCGAGTTGATGGATGAACTGTTATATAATATATGTGGGTAATTTTTTATGAAGAAATATTATTATGTAGTACTGATTATTTTACTGGGAACTATTAATGTTTATCTTACAGGATATATGGTACGAAGTTCTTATTTTATAAAGGAAAATCTGGTAGAGAGTATGGAGTTTCGGAACTGCAAGATAAGGGCAAAGGTATTAAAAGATGCAAAAGAGATGGCAGACAAAAAAAATTATGATTTCTCAAAAATCATAGCAGTAAACTTTCTGGAAAATAATAATCATTTAACAAAACTGCGTTTAAAAGGTAAGAATATAAAACGCACAGAAAAAATGTATATACAATTTAGTAATCAGGAATATCAAAAAATATATCGTGGATTTGCATCAATATTTAATGACTTAAAATATTTTCCGGTTGCAAAGAGCAGAAGCAGTAATTACTGGATAGGATATGACAACAGTTTTGGTGCTGACAGAAATTTTAGGGGGGCGTATAAGCACGAGGGCTGCGATATTATGGCTGAAAAAAATGTCAGTGGTTTTTATCCGGTTATTAGTGTGGCGGACGGTGTTGTAGAAAATATTGGCTGGCTGCCAAAAGGTGGGTATCGTGTGGGAATAAGAAGTAATCACGGTGGTTATTTTTATTATGCCCACCTGTCTGCATATGCAAATATAAAAAAAGGCGATAGTGTAAAGGCAGGGACGCTTCTTGGATATATGGGAGATACCGGATATGGTGCGGAAGGCACCAGGGGAAAATTTGATGTACATCTGCATTTTGGAATTTATATTAGTACAGAAAATTATGACGAATTAAGTGTTAATCCTTATTATATTTTGAAGTATCTGGAAGATAGTGTATTGTATGCTGAGTATTGACAGTTTCATAAACCTTCTTGATATAAATGCAATTAGAGTGTAAAATAGGATTGGTTATAGTTTAGGAAAGAAGGTATATACAATGGAAAAATTAAGTACAAATAAAGCGCCTGCAGCAATTGGACCATATTCACAGGCAGTAAAAACAGGCAATCTTTTATTTACATCAGGACAGATTGCTTTAGATCCGGCAACAGGAGAGGTTGTAGGAACTACAATAGAAGAACAGACAGAGCAGGTAATGAAGAATTTAGGTGCGATTTTAGAAGAGGCAGGAGTTACTTATGCAAATGTAGTAAAAACAGTTTGCTTTTTAGATGATATGGGTGATTTTGGAGCGTTCAATGAAATTTATGGAAAGTATTTTTCTGAAAAGCCGGCCAGAAGCTGTGTGGCTGTAAAGACGTTACCGAAAAATGTACTTTGTGAAGTTGAAGTGATTGCAGAGATTGGATAAAGGGAGTAATAACAGTGAAAAAAGATTCTTTATTTCATAATACATTGGAAGTTTCCAGTTTTGATGGAGAGGGATATCTGCCGATGATTGATTTTGAATCATGGCGTGTGGCAGAACTTCGTTATATAGATGAGTTAGAGCCTGATCGGATTGATAATATGCAGAAGCATAACGAAACAGATGAGATTTTTGTTGTTTTACAGGGTGATTTCACATTATTTCTCGGAGGAACGGGAGAGGAAATTGGAGAGATTGAGGCGATAAAGCTTGAGCCGTTAAAATTATATAATGTAAAGAAAGGTACATTCCA
>CAQBGY010000006.1 GCA_948759685.1 uncultured Eubacterium sp. | reverse complement strand
TTGGATTAATTATTTTTAGACAGAGCAGTATATCTTCAGTATTATTCGAAATTAAGGACGGAGTCATTCCATTTTTTATAATATATTTTTTATATGAATTTATCTGTCCAGTAAAATATTTAAATGATGTATTAGAGTTTATCGGAAAGTATTCTATGAACATCTTCTTGATTCATACATTTATCAGAGCAACATATTTTAGAGAATTTATATATGGATTTAAATATGCTCCACTCATTGTTATTGTGTTGTTGCTAATTAGTTTGGTGATTGCTGTGTTAGTGGAATATTCGAAGAAAGTTTCAGGGTATCAGAAATTGTGTAATAAAGTAAACATTTAGAATATTTTACAATTTTGAGAACGTATAAAGATTTTAGAAAAAGAAATCTTTATACGTTCATATTTTTTTTACAAATCTTTTTAAAATAAACTGTTGACAAAGGAAAAACATAGTGATAGATTAGTGCATAGAATAAATATTAGCACTCGAAACAAATGAGTGCTAACAACACAAAACCATAGAAAGGAGATGTCTATGGAATTAAGTGAGAGAAAAGAAAAAATTCTTGATGCAGTTATACGAAATTACTTAGAGACCGGAGAACCGGTAGGTTCCAGAACAATTTCTAAGTATACTGATTTGAATTTGAGTTCAGCAACGATTCGAAACGAAATGTCTGACTTAGAAGAGATGGGATATATTGTTCAGCCACATACATCAGCAGGTCGTATTCCAACAGATAAAGGATACAGACTATATGTTGACAATATGTTAAAAGACAAACTGTCTCAGTTAGACGAGCGTGAGCGAAAAGTTACTGAAAAAGAAGACCTTCTTATAGAAAAGGTTGATAAGGTAGAAACACTGCTTCAGAATATGGCAAAGGTGCTGGCGGCGAATACGAATTATGCCACAATGGTATCTTCGCCAAAGTCTCAGGGAAATAAAATAAAATTTATTCAATTATCTATATTGGATGAAAAACAACTGTTATGTACAGTTGTTTCAGATAAAAATCATGTAGTCAATAAGATTGTCAAGGTTAGCCGGGAAGTTAGCCAGGAAATGATTGTCCGATTGAATGTCGCATTAAATACAGCCCTTGCAGGCTTGTCCATGGAAGAGATAAATTTAGGTGTTATTACAGCACTTACTTCTCAGGCAGGAGAGTTTGAGGGATTGGTAAATGAAGTTTTAAAAGCGATTACGGAGGCCATTTCCACAGAGGCGCAGATGAAGATTTATACATCAGGTGCAACGAATATATTTAAATATCCGGAACTCAGTGATAAGGAAAGAGCTAGTCAGCTTCTGACCACATTAGAAGAAAAGTCACAACTTACAGAATTGATTAATGAAAGTGACGAGGAAACCGGAATTCAGGTATATATAGGAAGTGAGAGTCCTGTCCAATCTATGAAGGATTGCAGTGTTGTAACTGCAACGTATGAATTAGAGGATGGATTTAAGGGAACAATCGGTATTATT
Source organism: uncultured Eubacterium sp. (assembly GCA_948759685.1). Next base: position 32,148 of record CAQBGY010000006.1, on the reverse strand, counting down.
GGTCCAAAGAGAATGGACTATGAAAAGGTTGTAGAAACACTAAGAGTTGTGAAAGAACAGTTAAGCAACAGTTTAGACAACGAAGGTGATAACAAATAGAAAATGAGATGCCGGCACAAACGTATCATAAACGAAGAGCCGGGAGTTAGAGAAAGGAGAGTCCAATGACTACTGAAAATAAGGATTTGGAAGAAGGGCTTGAAAAAGAAGTAGATATTGTGGAAGATGTCTCAGAAGAAGTAGAAGAAACTACTGAGGAAGCAGAAGAGAACGCAAATGTCGAAGAGGAAAAGGCAGATGACACAGATAAGTCCGACAAAAAGAAAAAGAAAGGTTTCAAGAAAAAAGATAAAAGAGATGAGCAGATAGAGGAACTAAATGACAAGTATCAGAGACTGTTTGCAGAGTTTCAGAATTTCAGAAGCCGAAGTGACAAGGAAAAGTCAGCGATGTTTGAAGTAGGTGCAAGATCCATTGTAGAAAAGATTCTGCCGGTAGTCGATAACATCGAGAGAGGCGTAGCTGCCTTAAGTGAAGAGGATTTAGATTCTCCTGTTGGACAGGGAATGAATCTTATTTATAAACAATTATTGCAGACTCTGGAAGATATGGGAGTAGAGGCAATCGAGGCAAAGGGACAGGAGTTTGACCCTGAGCTTCACAATGCTGTAATGCATGAAGATAATGATGAGTTCGGTGAAAACATTGTATCTGAAGAATTACAGAAAGGTTACAAGTACAAAGACACTGTGGTAAGGCACAGTATGGTAAAAGTAGCCAATTAAGTATCAAAGACAGAATTGTAAGAAAACTTACAAAGATTCATAGTAGAGAATAGGGCGAAGCCCCTGGTTAAATTTTGTAAAAGTTTTAGGAGGAAAACAAAATGGGAAAAATTATTGGTATTGATTTAGGAACAACAAACTCATGCGTAGCTGTTATGGAAGGTGGAGAACCTACAGTAATTACAAATGCTGACGGTGGAAGAACAACACCATCTGTTGTAGCATTTAAGAAAGATGACGAAAGATTAGTTGGTGAGCAGGCAAAACGTCAGGCTGTAACAAACGCAGATGGAACAATCTCATCAATTAAAAGACATATGGGTACAGATTATAAGGCAAAAATTGCTGACAAAGATTATACACCACAGGCTATTTCAGCGATGATTCTTCAGAAGTTAAAAGCTGATGCAGAAGCTTATCTTGGAGAGACAGTAACAGAGGCAGTGATTACTGTTCCGGCTTACTTTAATGACGCACAGAGACAGGCTACAAAAGATGCCGGCAAGATTGCAGGTCTTGATGTAAAGAGAATTATCAATGAGCCTACAGCAGCAGCTTTAGCATATGGTCTTGATAATGAAGGCGAGCAGAAGATTATGGTATACGATTTAGGTGGTGGTACATTTGATGTATCTGTTATCGAAATCGGTGATGGAGTCATTGAAGTTCTTGCAACAAACGGTGATAATAAACTTGGTGGTGATGACTTTGATAAGAAAGTTATGGACTACATGGTAGCAGACTTTAAGTCAAAGACAGGTATCGACCTTTCGAATGACAACATGGCTATGGAAAGAATTAAAGCTGAAGCAGAAGATGCAAAGAAGAAACTTTCATCAGCAACTCAGGTTGAAATTAATATCCCATTCATTACAGCGAATGAGCAGGGACCACAGCATTTAAATATGACATTAACAAAGGCAAAATTTGATGAATTAACAAGAGACCTTGTAGAGAGAACAGCAATTCCGGTACAGAATGCATTAAAGGATGCAGGTGTTTCCGCATCAGAACTTAGCAAAGTATTATTAGTAGGTGGTTCTACAAGAATTCCTGCTGTACAGGATAAGGTAAAACAGTTGACAGGTCATGAGCCTTCAAGAAAGATGAATCCGGATGAGTGTGTAGCACTTGGTGCTTCTATCCAGGGTGGTAAATTAGCAGGTGATGCAGGAGCAGGCGATATCCTTCTTCTTGATGTGACTCCACTTTCATTATCAATTGAAACAATGGGCGGTGTGGCTACAAGACTGATTGAGAGAAATACAACAATTCCTACAAAGAAGAGTCAGATATTCTCAACAGCAGCAGACAATCAGACAGCGGTTGATATTAATGTTGTACAGGGTGAAAGACAGTTTGCAAGAGACAACAAGTCACTTGGGCAGTTCAGACTGGATGGAATTCCACCGGCAAGAAGAGGTGTTCCACAGATTGAAGTTACATTTGATATTGATGCCAATGGTATCGTAAATGTTTCTGCAAAAGACCTTGGAACAGGTAAAGAACAGCACATTACAATTACAGCAGGTTCAAATATGTCTGATGAAGATATCGATAAGGCAGTAAAAGAAGCAGCAGAATTTGAAGCGGCTGATAAGAAACGTAAAGAAGCGATTGATGCTAAGAATGAAGCAGATGCAATTATCACTCAGACAGAACAGGCAATGAATGAAGCAGGCGACAAATTGGCAGATGCTGACAAACAGGCAGTACAGACTGATATTGATGCATTAAAGGCTACAGTTGAAGCAATTGGAGAAAACGAACCTACAGACGCACAGGTTGAAGAATTAAAGGCTGGAAAAGAAAAATTAATGAATTCTGCACAGCAGTTATTCTCAAAGATGTATGAGCAGGCACAGGCAGCGGGCGCTCAGGGGGCAGGACCTGATATGGGTGCTGGTGCAGCTCCGGAAGATGATGTAGTAGATGGAGACTTTACAGAAGTATAAAATCAAAGGTGCAGGGATTCCAGACTCCAGGCACAAAACCGGTGAAATCCCGCCCGTGGAAAACGGACGGGTTTTCCCACGATGAATGAGTGGAAGGTATTATTATGGCAGATAAAAGAGATTATTATGAAGTGCTGGGTGTTGACAAGAACGCCGATGAAGCAGCATTGAAAAAAGCATATAGGCAGTTGGCGAAGAAATACCATCCGGATGCAAACCCGGGAGATGAAGAAGCTGCGGCAAAGTTTAAAGAGGCATCAGAAGCGTATGCGGTATTAAGTGATGCCGATAAGAGAAGACAGTATGATCAGTTCGGTCATGCAGCTTTTGAAGGCGGAGCCGGAGGGGCAGGCGGATTTGACTTTAGTGACTTTGATTTCGGTGATATTTTCGGTGGCAGCGGATTTGGAGATATTTTTGGTGATTTGTTTGGCGGTGGACGCCGTAGAGGACCGAGTAATGGACCAAGACGTGGTGCTGATGTGAGAACTGGACTTCGAATTACTTTCGAGGAGGCTGTTTTTGGCTGTACAAAAGAAGTGACAATCAATTATAAAGAAGAATGTAAGACTTGTGCTGGAAATGGTGCAAAACCGGGGACATCACCGGAGACATGTAGTAAATGTAATGGACAGGGACAGTATGTATCCCGTCAGCAGACCATGTTTGGCATGATGCAGAGTACACAGGTATGTCCGGATTGTAATGGTACAGGCAAGGTAATTAAAGAAAAATGTCCGGAGTGCCATGGAGCAGGTTATAAAAATACGAGAAAGAGAATCAGCATTGAGATTCCGGCAGGTATTGATGATATGCAGCGTATTCGAAAGACCGGAGAAGGCGAACCGGGAACAAATGGCGGACCAAGAGGAGATTTGCTAGTAGATATCCGTGTAGCACCAAGTAATGAGTTTGAGCGTAACGGAATGAATCTATACAGCACAACATCTATCTCGTTTGCGCAGGCAGCATTAGGCGGAGATATTCGTGTAAAAACAATTGATGGTGATGTTAAGTTCAATATTAAACCAGGAACACAAACAGGTACCCGCATTAGACTGAAAGGCAAAGGAGTTTGCCATGTACACAATCAGAATGCCAGAGGAGATCAGTACTCTACATTGGTTGTGAAAGTTCCTACAAAACTTAGCACAGAGCAGAAGGAATTAATTAAGAAATTGGACGAAATCTCTGGAGATACACTAAATGAATTTAGCGATAAAAAGCCAGAAGATGGAAAGGATAAAAAGAAGAAAAAGAAATTTTTCTAATTGTAATTTACATGAATAAAAATTTAATATAATTTATAATAAGAAGAATTTTCTAAACTAAAAACTGAATAAAAACAAGAAAAGACTATAATAAAAAAAGTATTAACAAAAATCTGTTGACTTCAATGGAATTAAAAGTTAATATCTGTGGCAACGCAAGGGAAGCAATGGGGCTTATGTACCAGAGCTTCCTTTTTCTTTTGTTTTAGGGAAAATAGAAGAGACGTTAATACATATGAAAAGGAGACAAAAAATGAAGGAAGGAAACAGAATTGTTAGAAAGATTGTGTCTATAATGACTGTGGTTACAATGATTTTTTCTATGGTGACTATGGTAAGTGCTGATACTGATTATACAAGGTATACAAGACTTAGTCAGCCAAGATATTCACACACCTTTGAGACAAATGAGTTAGGAGTAGTTAATTTTCATCCCAAATGGGGAGATAAGGAAGCCAACGTTGCAAGTATGAAAGAATACGTTGAAGAAGCACATGAGAAAGGTACAAAGATTTTATTATTTCCAGAGATGTGTGTAACCGGATATGCTTCCTCTAGCAATCCAAAATCAGAAACATATCAAATGCCAATAGAAAATGCAGAACCATTGAATGGACCTACACAGCAGACATTTTCAGAATTGTCAGATGAATATGATATGTGGATTATTTATGGTGGAACACAGACAGTATATAATGAAGATGGCACAATAGATGAGGAGCATGCATATAATAGTGCATTTGCATGTTCGCCGGAAGGAGAAGTTACTGCATATCAGAAGATTACGCCAGTAGAGGGGGCATGGTGTACACCAGGTGATACACCAGTGCTAATTGATGCAGGTGAGTATGGTATGTTAGGAATTAGTATCTGTTATGATACTTATGCTACACCGGAACTTGGAAGATATTATGCAGCAAAAGGATGTAGTATTTTATTAAATCCAACAGCAACATCCAGAAGTTATTCAGTGGATAATGATAAAGGATGGGAATGGTATTATAAAAACAGATTGGAAAGTGGTGCTTCAAGAGAAGGTTACACTATAATGAGTGCCGATTTAGTTGGTACTGATGGCGCAACAGTAAATGGAAAACAGTCATATTTATTCCCAGGAGGAAGTGTTATTATGAAGGGCTCGCCTGTATATTATGCAGGTGTTGTTGACTCACAATTAGGTAAGGCGACAACTTCGGCAGATATTGTAACAGGAGAAGAAGGACTTATTACAAACTGTGCAAAAGTATCTTGTAGTACAGGTTCTACATGTAGAAATGAAGACTTTAACCCGGAAATGTATGCACAGTTATATAAGAGACTGGCAGATAAAAAGAAAAGTGGAAGTTCATTATCATATACTTCAACTGTAGAAGATGGTCCGGTAGCAGCAGTTGTAAATATGCCGGGCATCTGGGGAGATAAGCAGGCGAATGTTGATGCAATGACAGCATATGTAGAAGAGGCAGCAGAGAAGAATGTTGATATCTTAGTATTTCCAGAGACAGTACTGACAGGTTATCAATATATTAAGCCCGATGATGGTAATGATGCAATGCAGGTAAAACTGGCAGAGACGATTCCGGGTAAAACAACCAATTATTTTTCAGAACTGGCACAGAAATATAATATGTATATTATCTTTGGCATGTCAGAGAAGGACAAGAATGGACCAATATATGAAAATGGTGTAGAAAAGGTATATAATTCAGCAGCAATATGTATGCCGGATGGAACAATTGATTCTTATCAGAAAATACATAGAGCAGGCTCGGAAAATCAGTGGTCAGTACCGGGCAAAAATCCTAAAATGTTTGAAACAGAATGGGGAAAAATCGGTATAGACATTTGTAGAGATGGACATTTCTATCCGGAACTTGGAAGATATTATGCAGCTATGGGATGCACAATATTGATTCATCCAACAGCAACAACAGGAAATCCATGGTATAGAGAAACAAGAATAGGTTCCTATACAGATAGAGATGGTATGGCTGCGATTACATGTAACCTGCTAGGTGGAGATGGTATATACAATGAGGAGACTGAAAAATGGTCAGGTGGTGTTTTTGCCAGCACAAGTTTGATTATTACAAAATACAATGGTTCAGGAAGATATAATGCAGATACAGGATATGCTATCGATTTGAATGGCACAGGTTCTGAATCGGAAGGATATGCAGAAAGAGGAACCAGCCCAGAAGGATTAGAAGTGGCAAAGATGAATTTGAAGGGCTGTGGATTTAAAATAACAAACTTTAATCCTGATTTATTCTCTAGAATGTATGATGAATTAGCTACATTATATAGAGAAGGATATAAGACAATTTATCCGGGAGAAAGCATTTCAAAACCTGTAACAATTGATTTAACACCAGAAGAAGAGACTACAGAGGAAACAACATTAGAAGAGATAACGACGGAAGTGCCAGAAGCAACAACTATAGAAGAAATAACAACAAAAAGTAATACGGTACCCGCAAAAAACTCGACAATAAAAGTTAAAAAAGTAAAAGTAAAATCAACCAAAAGAACAGGTAAGACAAAAGCAAAAATTTCTTTGAAAGCAGTAAGTGGAGTAAAAGGATATGTTGTAAAATATTCTACGAAGAAGAAGTTTGGTAAGAAGACTACAATCATAAAGAAAGTTAAAAAAGCGACATTTACAATTAAGAAATTGAAAGCCAATAAGAATTACTATGTGAAGGTGAGAGCATATAAAGTAGTAAACAATAAGACTTATTATGGAAAATGGAGTAATCGAAAAACAGTTAAAGTTTATAAGAAATAACAACTGTTCAATAAATTAGTATAGGAAGCAGACGAAAGTCTGCTTCTTTCGATTTGCGTAATTCCCCTTTCTATGATATGATATTTCGGTTAAAGAGTTTGTTTATGTAGAATATAGGATATAAAGAAATATATATACGATTTAGAACGGAGCGTTTTATGAAGTGGAATAAATATCGTCTGAAAACAACAACGCAGGCAGAAGATTTCGTTAGCGGAATTCTTATGGAATTAGGTATTAATGGAGTTCAGATAGAAGATAATGTGCAGATATCCCAAGAGGACAAAGAAAAGCAGTTTATTGACTATCTTGCTGATCTTCCAGAGGATGATGGGACAGCCTATATTAGTTTTTACACAGAAGAAAATTCAGAAGATAAGGACGATGAACTATTATTAGATACACTCCGTGAAAAATTAAAGGAAGCAAATACTTTTATAAAGATAGGGGAAGGAAGTATTGAAAAAAGTCTGACAGAAGATGTGGATTGGGTAAATAATTGGAAGAAATATTTTAAGTCTTTTACAGTAGATAATTTTTTTATTAAGCCGACTTGGGAAGAATTAGATGACATACACAAAGATATGGAAATGATAGAAATAGACCCAGGCACCGCTTTTGGTACAGGAAAGCATGATACTACGCAATTGTGCATCAAGCAGTTAATAAAATATGTAAAAGATGGAGATAATGTATTAGACCTTGGTTGTGGTAGTGGTATTTTATCTATTGTTGCAAAGAAATTAGGAGCAGCAGATGTAGATATGACAGATATAGATCCAGCGGCAATTGAGGCAGTAGGAGAAAATTTTGCAGTAAATAAAATGTCCATGGAAGATGTGGAAGTAATCGCCGGAAATGTTCTTGAAGATACGCAGTTACAGGCAAAATTTGAGAATAAGAAATATGATATTGTAGTGGCAAATATTTTAGCAGATGTTATTATTCCAATTGCAGGAATGGTAGATAGATTCTTAAAAACAGGTGGAATATTTATTTCGTCAGGCATTATTTATATGAAAGAAGATGAAGTAAAAGAAGCTGTGAAAAGTAATGACAATCTTGAATTAAAAGATGTGGTAAATCAGGGAGACTGGCGCAGCATCATTGCAGTAAAAAAATAATAGCGAAAGGAAATTCGGACAAAAGAGATGTATCGATTTTTTGTAGAGCCCGAACAGATTGGCGAAGAGGCAATTTCCATAACAGGCAAAGACGTAAATCATATAAAAAATGTTCTTCGTATGAAGATAGGAGAAACTGTTTTAGTCAGCGATGGCAGTGATAGAGAATATATTTGCGCTATTCGTCAGTTGAAAGAAGATGAAGTAATTGTTGATATAGAAGATATTAATGGGCAGACCAGGGAACTGCCCATTAAGGTTACCTTATTTCAAGCATTGCCAAAGGGCGATAAGATGGAGCTGATTATCCAGAAGATGATTGAACTGGGAGCCTATCAGATTGTTCCTATGGCAACGAAACGGTGTGTTGTAAAATTAGATGCAAAAAAAGCAGCAGCCAAGACGAAACGGTGGAATGCTATTGCAGAGAGTGCTGCAAAGCAGTCAAAACGTGGCATTATTCCACAGGTTATTGAGCCTGTAACATATAAGCAGGCACTTACGATGGCAAAAGATATGGACATGCTTCTCATTCCTTATGAAGAAGCTGAAAACATGGAACAGACCAGAGAGATAATTTCCACAATAAAAACCGGAATGAATGTTGGAATTTTTATTGGTTCAGAAGGTGGATTTGCAAAAGAAGAAGTAGAGATGGCACAGCAAAGTGGGGCAAAAGAAATTACATTGGGAAAACGAATTCTTCGAACTGAGACAGCAGGTATGATGTTGATGTCTGTACTGATGTATTTTATGGAAGAATAGAAAATAGGGAAATCCCTTGGTTAGAAAGGTTTGGTGCAAAATATGGAAGCGTATTTTGATAATTCGGCAACTACGAGAGTGACAGATTCTGTAAAAGATATTGTTGTAAAAACTATGACAGAAGATTATGGGAATCCGTCCTCTATGCATATGGTAGGAGTGGAAGCTGAAAAATATATTAAGACAGCAAAAGAGAATATTGCAAAGATTTTAAAAGTAGATGAAAAGGAAATCTATTTTACATCTGGTGGAACAGAGGGAAATAATCTGGCAATTGTGGGTGTGGTAGAGGCAAATAAACGTAGTGGAAATAAAATTATTACTACAGAGGTAGAACATGCATCTGTTGCAAGTCCCATGAAATATTTAGAGAAAGAGGGATACAATGTGGCATATCTTCCGGTAGACCGTTATGGAGTGGTAAATATAGAATCCCTGAAAAAGGAAATGAGTGAGGACACGCTTCTTGTTTCTGTGATGCACGTAAATAATGAAGTTGGAGCAATACAGCCTGTTGGAGAGATAGGAAAGTATATTAAAACCATAAATCCAAAGGTTGTTTATCATGTGGATGCAATTCAGGCATTTGGAAAAATGGAAATCAGACCAAAGAAGGAGCACATTGATATCCTGACGGTAAGTGGCCATAAGATTCATGGATCAAAAGGAAGTGGATTTATTTATATCAAAAAGAATACAAAGATTAATCCTATTATATCCGGCGGTGGACAGCAGGATGGTATTCGTTCTGGGACGGAAAATGTACCAGGAATCGCAGGAATTGGACAGGCAGCAAAGGATTGCTATGATAATTTGGAACAAAATGTTCGGAGAATGACAGAATTAAAAGACTATCTGATAGATAGATTATCAGAAATAGAAGGAGTGACAATCAATAGCAGGAAAGGAAATGAGGGGGCACCTCATATTGTTAGTGCAAGTTTTCGTGGCGTACGAAGTGAAGTGCTGCTTCATGCATTGGAGGATAAGGGCATTTATGTTTCAGCAGGAAGTGCGTGCTCATCTAATAGACCGTCCATTAGTAGAACATTAAAGGCAATGAACATAGATAAGGATTTATTAGGTTCAACCATACGATTTAGTTTTAGTGAATTTAATACAAAAGAAGAAATTGATTATTGCATGGAACAGTTAAATCAGTTGTTACCGGTACTAAGAAAATATGTAAGGAGATAAGAAGGAGAAGATATGTTTAAATCATTTTTGATAAAGTACGCTGAGATTGGCGTAAAGGGAAAAAACAGATATATATTTGAAAATGCATTAGTGGATAATGCAAAAAGAGCTTTGGATAAAATTGAGGGAGAGTTTCAAGTTACAAAAGAAAACGGAAGAGTTTATGCTATAGCTCTGAGCGATTATGATTATGACGAGGCGGTAGATGCTCTGCAGCATGTGTTTGGTATTGTTGGAATCTGCCCGATGGTACAGATAGATGACAATGGATTTGATGATTTGGCAGATAATGTTGTAAAATATATTGAAGAGAATTATGAGGATAAAAACTTCACATTCAAAGTGATGGCAAGACGTGCCAGAAAAAACTATCCAATGGATTCCATGGAAATCAATGCAGAGCTGGGTGGTAAAATATTGGATGCTTTTCCAAAGCTTCACGTAGATGTACATAATCCGGATGTGATTTTAAATGTAGAGATTAGAAATCATATTAATATTTATTCCAAAATTCTTCCGGGACCAGGTGGAATGCCTGTAGGAACAGCAGGAAAAGGAATGCTTCTTTTATCAGGAGGAATTGATAGTCCGGTAGCCGGCTGGATGACAGCAAAGCGTGGCGTTGTGGTAGATGCAGTGTATTTTCATGCACCACCATATACATCAGAGAGAGCAAAACAGAAGGTAGTAGACCTTGCAAAAATCGTATCAAAGTATTCCGGTCCGATGAATCTGTATGTAGTGAATTTTACAGATATTCAGATGTATATTTATGATAAATGTCCACATGATGAACTCACAATTATAATGCGTAGGTACATGATGAAGATTGCTGAGTATTTTGCAAAACAGGAAGGCGCTCATGGACTAATCACAGGAGAGTCCATTGGTCAGGTGGCGAGTCAGACGATGCAGAGCCTTGCGGCAACAAATGAAGTCTGTACATTGCCGGTATTCAGACCTGTCATCGCTTTTGATAAGCAGGAGATTATAGATGTATCATTAAAGATTGGAAGTTATGAAACATCTATTCTTCCATATGAAGACTGCTGTACGACATTTGTAGCAAAGCATCCGGTTACGAAACCAAATATTAACGTGATAAAAAATTCAGAGAAAAAACTTGCAGAAGAGATTGATAGAATGTTTGATGAAGCAGTAAATACTGCAGAACTGATAAAGATTCAGTAAAAAAGGGATTGGCCATTTCGGACCAATCCCTGAAAAGAAACAACCAACGTAATAATATATTGCTGTCTAATATATTATTACGCTGAAGGAAGTCAATTTATTTATATTTTTCAAGTACTTCTAAAATATCTTCAACATTTGATTCGCTATGTATATTTAAATCAATTGGTTTTGAAAGGTCTAAACTAAAGATTCCCATAATTGATTTTGCATCAATAACGTAGCGGCCTGAAACTAAATCGAAGTCACTATCAAACTTTGTTATATCATTGACAAAAGATTTTACTTTATCTATTGAACCAAGATTGATTGTCACTGTTTTCATTTTTAACACACCTCTCTTTCTTAATAAGTACATAATATCATGGATTAGTATTTTGTTCAATCGAAGAAATTATAAATTCTTATAAAAAAATAGTGAAATTGTCGGAAAAAGGAGAAGTTTTATGCGTAAGGCAGCATTACATAATTTAGGGTGTAAAGTAAATTCCTATGAAACAGAGGCTATGACTCAATTACTAGAAAAAAGTGGATATGAAATTGTAGATTTTACAGAAAAAGCAGATGTATACATTGTAAATACATGTTCTGTTACAAATATGGCAGACAGAAAATCCAGACAGATGCTCCATAAGGCGAAGTCAAAAAATCCGGAGTCAGTGGTGGTGGCTACAGGATGTTATGTTCAGACTGCCACAGAAAAAATAAAAGAAGATTTGTCTATAGATATTATTGTTGGAAATAATAAGAAGAAAGACATTGTGGAGATTCTTGATACTTTTTTTGAAAAGAATGAGAATATTCATTTAATAGATATCAATCACACAGAGGAATATGAGGATTTGGAAATTTCTACAGTTACAGAACATACACGAGCACATATGAAAATACAGGATGGCTGCAATAATTTCTGTTCATATTGTATTATCCCGTATGCCAGAGGAAGAATAAGAAGTCGCAAACTGGTTAATATAAAAAATGAGATGGAAAGACTGGCGGAAAGTGGATTCTGTGAAATTGTTTTAACAGGAATTAATTTAGGGTTTTATCAGGATGGAGACAAACGTTTAATTGATGTAATTGAAATGGCGGATGGAGTAGATGGAATAGAAAGAATCCGACTGGGTTCTATTGATCCGGAAATTATTACGGTGAAGTTTGTGGAGAGATTACGAAAAGTAAAAAAAATCTGTCCTCATTTTCATTTGTCATTACAAAGCGGATGTGATAGTATTTTAAAATCTATGAACAGACATTATACGACGAAAGAATATTTAGAAAAGTGTGATATGTTAAGACAGGCATTTGAAAACCCTGCAATCACTACAGATATTATTGTAGGATTTCCGGGAGAGAGTACGTTTGATTTTGAAACCACTGTAAAATTTACAGAGATGGTAGAATTTGCACAGCTGCATGTATTCAAATACTCAAAAAGAAACGGTACAGTAGCAGCAAATATGCCGGAACAGATTGAAGAAAAAGAAAAATCAAGACGCAGTGAGCTGTTGATTCAAGCGGGAATGGAACTAACAAAAAAGTACCGAGAAAGTTTTATTGGACAGAGAGAATCTGTACTGTTTGAGGAAATTAAAAAAATAGATGGAAGAGAGTATTATGCAGGGCACACCAGAAATTACATAGAAGTTGCAATGGAGAGTAAAGAAGATGTGTCAGGTAAAGTCATTGAGGTTGAGATAAAAGACTTTATAAATGATGAAATAATGCTTGCCACTAGATAACTTTTATATTAAACTTATACTATACTGCCAAAAAAGGCAAAAAAAGGACGTGATGAGATGAATAATTTAGAAAACACACAGTACTTCAATGTAGGACAAGAACAGAAACTGGGAGTAGAGGAGATTTTTAAGCAGGTATACGAAGCATTATCTGAGAAGGGTTATAATCCGGTAAATCAGATTGTAGGATATATTATGTCAGGAGACCCGACTTATATTACCAGTCATAAAAACGCAAGAAGCCTTATTATGAAGGTGGAGCGTGATGAACTGATTGAAGAGGCTGTAAAATATTATATCAATAATAAACTTAAGTAATCTTTTAGATTTCTTTGTGGTTTAATTGATTAGAAAAAGGTTAAGAGAATATGAGATTATTAGCGTTAGACTTCGGTTCGAAAACAGTAGGTGTTGCTGTGTCAGACGAACTGGGGATTACTGCGACAGGAGTGGAAATCGTCCGCAGAAAGTCTCCCGATAAATTAAGACAGACATTGGCACGTATTGAAGCATTGATTGAAGAATTCCAGGTGGATAAAGTAATACTTGGTTATCCGGTGATGCTAGATGGCAGTGAGGGAGAGCGGGTCAGGAAAACAAAAGAGTTTGCGCAGATGCTGAAGCGTAGAACAGGAAAAGAAATTATTTTTCAGGATGAAAGACTTACTACAGTAGAAGCATACGAAATTATGGATTTCATGGGTATAAAAAAAGAAGACAGATATAATTATGTAGACATGGTAGCAGCAAAGGTAATACTGGAAGATTATCTGAATAGTAACGCAGAATAGAAGCGATATGATGCCGATAAAATTGAAAGGTGAAGTGATTAAAAATGGAAGAAATGATTGTTTTTGTAGACGAAGATGGCAAAGAGATAGAGATGTTTGTTATTGAAGAAACAAGAATTAATAATGTAAATTACATTCTCGTGACAGATAGTGATGGCGAGGATGAGGAAGCAGAAGCTTATATATTAAAAGATATATCTGATGACGAAGATGAAGAAGCTGTTTATGAATTAGTAGATAATGAATCAGAGATTGATTACATAGGAAAGATTTTTTCAGAATTGCTGGAAGATATTGATGTAACAGTTGAAGATTAAAGACTTAGTCTTCGGGCATTAGCTATGGAGTGATGAGAGGTCAAATCAGACCTTTTATGTTTGTGCGTAAAAATACGTGAGCGGAAATAAGAATTAGGAGGAGTTTAATTAATAATGAGTGACAATTCAAAAATAAAAGTAATTCCATTAGGAGGTTTGGAAGAAATTGGAATGAACATGACTGCCTTTGAGTACAATGACAGTATTGTTGTTGTGGACTGCGGCTTGTCATTTCCAACAGATGATATGCTGGGTATCGACTGTGTAATACCGGATATTACTTTTTTGAGAGAAAATATAGACAAGATTAAGGGATTTGTAATAACCCATGGGCATGAAGATCATATTGGTGCACTGCCATATGTATTAAAGGAAGTAAATGCACCGATTTATGCAACAAAGTTGACAATGGGAATTATAGAAGGTAAATTAAGTGAACATGAGCTGTTAAAGGCTGTGAAACGAAAAGTGATAAAGTTTGGTCAGAGCATTCATCTAGGTGATTTCAGAATAGAATTTATCAGAACAAATCATAGTATTGCAGATGCGGCGGCATTGGCGATACACACACCGGAGGGAATTATTATACACACCGGGGATTTTAAGGTAGATTATACACCGGTGTTTGGTGATGCGATTAATCTTGCAAGATTTAGTGAATTAGGCAAGAAAGGTGTACTGGCATTATTGTGTGACAGTACTAATGCGTTGAGACCGGGCTTTACACCATCAGAGCGCAAAGTCGGAGAGACTTTTGAACATATTTTTGCAGAACATAAGAAGAGCAGAATAATTATTGCTACTTTTGCATCAAATGTGGATAGAGTGCAGCAGATTATAAATACAGCATGTAAATATAAGCGAAAAGTAATTGTAGAAGGAAGAAGTATGGTAAACATTATCTCAGTTGCAAGGGAAATGGAATACCTGAAAATACCTGAAAATACATTGATTAGTATAGAGGAGATGGATAATTATACAGATGATCAGTTAGTTTTAATTACAACTGGCAGTCAGGGAGAATCTATGGCTGCATTATCACGTATGGCGGCATCTCTTCATAGAAAGGTTCATATAAAACCTAGTGATACGATTGTATTCAGTTCTACACCGATTCCGGGAAATGAGAAAGCAGTAACGAAAGTTATTAATGAACTGTATCATCAGGGTGCAGAAGTTATTTTCCAGGATACTCATGTTTCGGGACATGCATGTCAGGAAGAGATTAAGTTAATGTATGCATTAGTAAAACCAAAGTATGCAATTCCGGTTCATGGTGAGTACCAGCATTTGAAAGAACATGGCAGACTTGCGGAAAGCATGGGTATACCAAAGGAGAATGTTTTTCTATTAGAATCAGGAGATGTGTTGGCACTCAACGGTGAATCAGCAAAGGTTGAAGGAAAAGTTCCGGCCGGCTCTGTACTGGTTGACGGTTTGGGTGTTGGTGATGTTGGAAACATTGTATTGAGAGACAGACAGAATCTTGCAGAAAATGGAATTATTATCGTTGTGTTAACTTTAGAGAAGTATTCTAATCAGATTCTGGCAGGACCGGATATTGTAACAAGAGGGTTTGTCTATGTGAGAGAGTCTGAAAATCTCATTGAAAATGCGAAAGAGGTTGTTACAAATGCATTGTTGGATTGCCTCGAAAGCAGAAATGTTGACTGGGGCAAGATTAAGATGGTTGTTAAGGACAGTCTTGGTGAATATTTATGGAAGACAATGAAAAGAAGTCCGATGATTTTACCAATTATTATGGAAGTGGAATAGTCAGGAGTATATATGGATAAGAGTAACACATCAAAAGGCTTTGCTAATGTTTCGGTTAAAATATGTAAGTATGTTATTATGGTAGTGGTTATTGTAATATGTGCTACGGCTGCCTTTAATTTTGGTTCATCAATTTTTTATTCTGAAGGAGTAGATCCGGCACCGGGTACCGATATGCCTGTAACAGTAAAAGAAGGAACGTCAATTGATGCTTTAGCAGACACTTTAGAGGAATATGGAATTATTAAAGATACTACGATATTTAAGATTCAATCTTATGTATATGACACAAAAAGCATTAAACCGGGAACTTACATTTTTAATACATCTAAATCGGGTGAAGAGATATATGAAATAATTAAAGAAGGTCCCGAAGAAAATAAAGAAGATAAGAAAAAATCAGAGTAAACTATGCGCGGCTGAAGCAAATGTGTTGCAAGAAAAACTGCGAAACGGAGATTCATATGATAGTAGATGAAAGAATCGTATCGTACATGAATTCATTAGAGAGTGCAAATACGGAAGTGTTGACGAGGATTGAAAGAGAGGCACATAAAGATAATGTGCCTATTATAAGAAAGGAAATGGAGAGCTTTCTTAGAGTGATGTTGTCAATAACAAGACCGACGAGAATATTAGAGCTGGGTACTGCAGTTGGGTACTCAGCCATTTTAATGAGTGAATGTATTGATGTGGGGACAAAGATAGTTACAATTGAAAATTATGAAAAGAGAATTCCTATTGCAAAAGAAAATATAAGACTGGCAGGGAAAAGCGATGTAATAGAGTTATTAGAAGGAGATGCTTTAGAAATTATGCCGTCATTAGAGGCAAATCAGTTTGATTTTGTATTTATGGATGCAGCAAAAGCTCAATATATTCATTTTTTACCGGAAGTATTGCGGTTGATGAAGAAGGGGGCTGTTCTTATTACAGATAACATCCTGCAGGAAGGGGATTTAATACAGTCAAAGTATGTTGTAAGGCGAAGGGACAGAACCATTCATAAACGAATGCGGGAATATTTGGAGGTTGTAAAGAAACATCCTGAACTTGAAACAAGCATTGTGCCTATTGGTGATGGAATTACGATTTCGGTAAAAAGATAAGTGGATAAAAATTGTCAACAGAGTGAAAGATAAGAGGAAGTAGAAAATGAGAAAACCAGAATTATTAGTACCGGCAAGTAGTCTGGAAGTATTAAAAACAGCTGTAAGATATGGTGCAGATGCGGTTTATATTGGTGGAGAAGTTTTTGGTTTAAGAGCGAAAGCAAAGAATTTTTCTTTAGATGAAATGGCAGAGGGGGTGAAATATGCACATGAATATGGCGTGAAAGTGTATGTTACAGCGAATATTTTAGCTCATAATGCAGATATTGAACCAGTTAAGGTATATTTCAATGATTTAAAGAAAGTTAAGCCGGATGCATTGATTATTTCTGACCCGGCAGTTTTTACGATTGCAAAAGAGATGCTGCCGGATATGGAACTGCATGTAAGTACACAGGCAAATAATACAAATTACGGAACATATAATTTTTGGTATGGACTAGGAGCAAAGCGTGTAGTTTCTGCCAGAGAATTATCTATCCGCGAGATTAAAGAGATTCGAGAGAATATTCCTGATGATATGGAGATAGAGACATTTATTCATGGAGCGATGTGCATTTCTTATTCGGGGAGATGTCTGCTCAGCAGTTTTATGACAGGACGGGATGCGAATAAGGGAGCATGTACCCATCCGTGCCGTTGGAAATATGCTGTCATGGAGGAGAACAGACCGGGTGAGTATATGCCGATAGAAGAAAACGAAAGAGGAACATACATCTTTAATTCGAAGGATCTTTGCATGATTGAGCATATACCGGAACTGATAGATGCGGGGATAGACAGTTTTAAGATAGAAGGAAGAATGAAGACCGCGTTGTATGTTGCCACAGTTGCCAGAACATACAGAATGGCAATTGACGATTATTTAGAAAGTCCTAAGAAGTATCAGGAAAATATATCAAAATATAAGGAGTTTATTTCACAGTGTACATACAGGCAGTACACAACAGGATTTTTCTTTGGAAAGCCGGATGAAACTACACAGATTTATGACAGTAATGTCTATGAGAGAGAATATGTCTATCTGGGAATTGTAGGAGAAAGAGTTTCTGAAAAAGAATACAGGTTAGAGCAGAAGAATAAATTTTTTGTAGGGCAGACGATTGAAATTATGAGAGCAGATGGCAATGACATTGAAGTAGAAGTAGTTTCTATCAAAGATGAAGAGGGAAATGAAATGGATAGCTGTCCGCATCCGAAACAACAGTTAATAATTAATCTTGGTATGGAATTGGAATCAGGAGACATACTCAGAGTGAAAAGTGAAGAAAAACAGGTGAATAGTTAAAGAGTTAATTACGTAAGGTACAAAAACGGACATTCAGTCCGTTTTTTTCGTGTATAGTACAGGCACGAGAAAATCACGTTTTGCATAATATAGAACTAAGTATGTCGAGAGGTGCGAAGCGTGAAAACTTTTTTGGAACCTTTAACACCAGCAGAAGAGAGAGAATGTGTGGAAAGGTTTAAGCAGGGAGATAAAGAAGCAAAGGACATACTCATTGAAAGAAATTTAAGACTGGTGGCGCATATTGCAAAAAAATACTATAGTGAAAACCGTGATAATGAGGATTTAATTTCTATAGGAATTGTAGGACTCATTAAAGCAGTAAACACTTACAATCCATCTAAAGGAAACCGATTGGTGACTTATGCATCAAAATGCATTGAGAATGAACTTTTAATGATGTTACGAAGTGAACGGAAAAGAAATAAAGAAGTATCATTAAATGAGCCGATAGGAATGGACAAAGAAGGAAATACAATTAGTCTTATGGACGTTGTGGAAAATGATGAAATCGATACATTGGATAAAATGGAAAAAGCTGAGGATATTGTCAGAGTAAAAAAATATGTAGATACAGTACTATCAGATAGGGAAAAAGAAATTATAGTAAGAAGATATGGATTAAACGGAGCGGCTCCTGTTACTCAGAAAAAAGTAGGAGCTGATATGGGAATATCCCGAAGCTATGTCAGCAGAATTGAAAAAAAAGCCTTAGAGAAATTAAAAAAAGCTTTTGACAACACATATATTGAGTGATATATTTAAATATAATTAGTTGCTCTTTTGAATAATAATATTGGAGGAGTATGCTTATGGTATGTAGAATCAATTGTGCTGTCATAACCGGTGTAGAGGTATTACCGGTTGTGGTAGAAACAGATATATGTAATGGCCTGCCATCTTTTGATATGGTAGGTCTTTTGTCGTCTGATATCAAGGAATCCAGAGAACGGGTAAGAACCGCCATTAGAAATTCAGGATTTGTCCTGCCGCCTAAGAGAATAACAATTAGTTTTTCACCGGGAAATATTAGAAAGACAGGGACCTATTTTGACCTTTCTATAGCAGTATCTATACTATCTTCACTTGAGATACTGCAGTGTGAGACAAAAGACAAAATGTTTATCGGAGAATTAAGTTTAGATGGGAAAGTAATTCCTGTAAATGGGGTTTTACCGGTGGCATTGTATGCGATGGAAAAAGGAATAAAAAAATGTTTTGTTCCCAAAGAAAATTCAGGGGAGTGCAGATGTATTGAGGGCTTAGATGTCATTGCTGTTGAGAATCTGAATCAATTGGTAATGATGCTGAATTCGGAGCAATATTATATGGAAGAAACTAAAACGGAGGAACCGGAAGAAACCCTATATGAGAGAGAGGATTTCAGGTATATAAAAGGGCAGATTCAGGCAAGAAAGGCAGCGGAAGTTGCAGCGGCAGGTATGCACAATTTATTGCTTATAGGACCACCCGGCACAGGAAAAACGGTGGTGGCGAAGGCAGTCCCCGGAATTCTGCCGGACATGACAAAAGATGAAATTATTGAAATATCAAAAATACAAAGTATTGCAGGTACATTAAATGGAAGAATGGTAAAAAGACGACCTTTTCGCAATCCGCATCATACGACTACAGTGACTGCACTGACAGGGGGAGGCTCTGTGCCGAAACCGGGAGAACTTACATTGGCACATGGTGGAGTTCTCTATATGGACGAGTTTCCTGAGTTCTCAAGAAATGTAATGGAAGCATTAAGGCAGCCTTTAGAGGACAGGCAGGTAATCGTTTCAAGAGCAGGAGGATCGTTTTGCTTTCCTGCGGATTTTATGCTGCTTGCGGCGATGAATCCCTGCAGGTGCGGATATTATCCTGACAGAAATAAATGTTCATGTACAGAGCGTGAAGTGTGCAAATATTTAGAGAAAATCAGTGGTCCGATATTGGATAGGATGGATTTGTGCGTATATATGAATCCGGTTTCATATTGGGAATTAAAAGAAGAAAGGCAACAGGAAAGTTCGGAAGAAATCAGGAAGCGTGTCAATATAGCAGCAGAGATACAAAGAAAACGATATAAAGATGAAAATATTAATTATAATAGTCAACTACAGGGAGTTTTAATAGAAAAATATTGTAAGCTTCAAAAGGGCGAGGAAGATATATTAAAAGAGATATATGAAAAAATGGATCTGAGTGTTCGTGCACATGAAAAGATATTGAAAGTAGCCAGAACGATTGCGGATTTAAAGGAAAAAGAGAAGATTTCTATGGATGAACTGGCAGAGGCTGTCAGTTATAAAATAATAGAAAAAGGGGGAAGGATATGAGTGACAGAGAGTATTGGTTGTGGATTTCCAGTATAGATTTTATTTATTTTGATAAGTTGAAGAAACTGATAGAGCAGTTTAAAAGCGTAAAAAACATATACTGTGCCAGTAAAAAAGATTTAATGATAAAAGGAGGACTGAGCGATAAAGAAATTAAAGTATTGGATAACAGTAGAAAATGTTTTAGGACCGAACAGTATTTAGAAAGTTTAAAGAAAGATAATATTCAGTTTGTGTGCATTGAAGATAAAGATTATCCGCAACGTTTATTTCCGTATAATCATAAACCATATTATTTATTTTACAAAGGAAGGCTGCCGGATGACGGTATGCCGATAGTAGCTATGGTAGGAGCGAGAGCATGTTCGGGATATGGGAGAAATATGGCAAAAAGACTTGCCAGAGAGTTATCTGACAATCATGTGCAGATAATTAGTGGAATGGCAAGAGGAGTTGATACATATAGTGGGTTAGGAGCACTAGAGGGAGCAGCACCGGTTTTTGCTGTACTTGGGTGTGGGGTTGACATTTGTTATCCGACAGAAAATATAGAATTATATGATAATATTTTAAAAAACGGCGGGATTATATCGGAATATTCACCGGGCAGTCCGCCGGCATCATGGCATTTTCCACAGAGGAACAGAATTATCAGCGGGTTGGCTGATAAGGTAGTAGTAATAGAGGCAAAAGAAAAAAGCGGCTCATTGATTACAGTAGAGTGGGCACTGGAACAGGGGAAGGATGTTATGGCTGTTCCGGGAAGGGTTGGGGATAGTTTAAGCAGTGGCTGTAACCGATTAATAAAGAATGGAGCGGGCTTGGTAACATCGGCAGAAGATATCATGGAAGAACTTAAATACGTAGTATTTAATAAGGCAGATAAAAAAGGCAGTATAGAAAAAACACTTGAAAAAGAGTTTTTGTTGTTGTATAGTGAGTTAAGTTTACAGCCGAAAAATATATATGAGTTAATACAAGCAACAGGACTAAAGTATGAAAGACTTGTGGAGATGTTGTTACAATTACAGTTACGGGGGCTGATTGAGCAACCATCATATAATTGTTATTCAAGGCTAAATTAATATCTTTAAAGAAGGAGATGTTTATGGCAAAGTATCTTGTGATTGTGGAATCACCAGCGAAAGTAAAAACTATTAAGAAATTTTTAGGTTCTAATTATGAAGTGGTAGCTTCAAACGGACATGTAAGGGACATGCCTAAGAGTTCAATGGGAATTGACTTTGAAAATGATTATGAGCCAAAATATATTACTATCAGAGGCAAGGGAGAAAAACTGGCGGAATTACGCCGTTATGTCAAAAAAGCAGACAAAGTTTATCTGGCGACTGACCCGGACCGTGAGGGAGAGGCAATTTCATGGCATCTTGCAAACTCTTTAAAATTGGAAGATAAGAAGACAGCAAGAATTACATTTAATGAAATCACAAAGCCGGCTGTTAAGGAATCTTTAAAGAATCCAAGAGAGATTGATATGGACTTGGTTGATGCCCAGCAGGCAAGACGTGTTATTGACAGAATGGTGGGATATAGTATCAGTCCGCTGCTTTGGCAGAAAATAAAGAGAGGACTTAGTGCAGGACGTGTTCAATCCGTTGCACTTCGTATGCTTTGTGACAGAGAGGAAGAAATTAATGCATTTATTCCAAAGGAATATTGGGATATGGATGCAGTTTTAAAATTTAAGAATAAAGAATTTACGGTAAGTTTCTACGGTGATAAGAAAGGAAAGATAGAGATTACCGGAAAGGAACAGCTGGATAAGATTATTGAAGAATTAAAAGGCAGTAAATTTAGTGTAAATGATATTAAAAAAGGAAACAGAACAAGAAAAGCTCCAATCCCATTTACAACCAGTACTATGCAGCAGGAGGCGTCCAAGGCATTGAATTTTTCAACGCAGAAGACAATGCGTATTGCTCAGCAGTTATATGAAGGTGTTGATATTAAGGGACGTGGAAGCATTGGTTTGATTACTTATCTTCGTACAGATTCTACCAGAGTTTCAGAGACGGCAGAGGCACAGGTTAAGGAATTTATCGAAGAAAATTATGGTATGGATTATATGACAAAAGAGGTTAATGCAAAGAAAGCCTCTAAAAAAATACAGGATGCACATGAGGCTATCAGACCGACAGATGTTACATTGACACCTGATAAGGTAAAAGCACAGCTTCCAAGAGACCAGTTCAGACTGTATCAGTTAATATGGAAGAGATTTGTTGCCAGCCGTATGGGAAATGCCGTATATGATACATTTAATGTGAAAATCGGTGTCAAGGATTATGTATTTAATGCATCTACATCAAAAATCAATTTTGATGGTTTTATGAAAATTTATACAGATAGTGACAATGAAAAGGTTGTGACGAACAATACGATTGCAAAATTGGAAAAAGATTCTGAATTAGAGTTTGTTAAATTTGAGGAGAATCAGCATTTTACTCAGCCGCCTGCTCATTTTACAGAAGCAGCGTTAGTAAAGGCTATGGAAGAACAGGGAATCGGTCGTCCGAGTACGTATGCTCCAACAATCAGCACGATTGTCGGAAGAAGATATGTGACTAGAGAAAAGAAAAATCTTTATGTTACAGAATTAGGTGAGGCAGTAAATAATGTAATGAAGACAGCATTTAAGGTAATTGTCGATACGGAGTTTACCGCAAATATGGAATCTCTACTGGACTCTGTGGAAGAGGGAGAAGTAGAGTGGAAGACTATTATCAGAAATTTCTATCCGGATCTTGATCTTATGGTAAAAGATGCTGAACAGAAATTGGAAAAGATTCAGATTGCAGATGAAGAGTCTGATGAAATCTGCGAAGAGTGCGGAAGAAGAATGGTTATTAAATATGGTCCGCATGGTAAGTTTCTTGCATGTCCGGGATTCCCGGAATGTAGAAATACAAAGCCATATCTTGAAAAGGTAGGAGTGCCATGTCCAAAGTGTGGTAAAGACGTAGTATACCGTATGACGAAAAAAGGACGTAGATATTATGGATGTATTGACGGACCGGAATGTGACTTTATGTCATGGCAGAAACCATCTACAGAAAAGTGTCCGCAATGTGGCGGTTACATGGTGGAAAAAGGAAATAAGCTGGCATGTGCTGATGTAGAATGCGGATTTGTGCGAAGTAAAGAGCAAGACAAGTAGAAGGAAAAAGTCAGACCCGTGCGAAGCACGGTCAGAAAAAGATATAGAAACGAAAGTTCACTCTCGTTTCTATATCTTTTTCTTTTTCTGAGACAGTGTGTGTCAGCATACTGCTCTGACTTTTTATGACCAGACTTATCCTGCGAGTACCGCGACAGTGACCGAAAATCGGTTTTCCGATTTTCGGTCACTGCGTTTATCGATGCACAAATTTATGTGCTTTGATAGTAAATATTTTTTTAAATAAATATTGTAATTATAAAATAAATTTGATATATTGAATATGAAAGAGATATGTAGTTTCAAATCTACAAAAAATAGACCCTTCAGTAGCGTCATCTACTGAAGGGTCTTGTTATTTTAGGCTAACCATACCCAGGCTGGTTCTACCGCTTTCCATCCAACCATTTGCAAATATAATAAGCAATGATACTTGCCATAATGGAAACTACGAAGGAGATATGTAGTTCCATTGATATCACCCCCTTTCTGTCATCAGTGTAGGGAAATGACAATACAATTATACAATTAAAATGTTGTGTTGTAAATAGCATGAGTTGAAGAATGCAAAAAATCTTAATAGTCTATTAAAAAAAGAATTGACAAATTTTACATAAAGGTATAACCTAATAAAACATGAATATAAAAATTAGAAAAGGAGGTCAATAAAATGAGAACATATAATAATTTAAATAAAGATAATAAATTAAATAAAAAATTATGGAAAAGTACCTCCGGTTTATATAAGAATTAATATATAAATTAATTCAATATTATTTTAACTTATTTGCCGTGGTAGTTTTCTGCCACGGTTTTTCTTATATAGAATATTACCGTGAGTTGTTTGTATAGTTTCGTATTAAGATAGTTTTGTTTAGAGGAAAGAGGGAGAAAAAATGAAAAAAATATCGACATATATTTTTAAATATAAATGGAAATATATCATTGCAATTATATCAATGATTATTTCGGTTACTTTAGATTTGATGGCACCACAGTTCACAAAACATATTATTGATGACGTTATCGTTGGTGGGCAGATGTCTAAATTAAAGTTTTTGCTGCTGGGAATATTGGCAGTTGGAATAGGCAGATGTATTTTTCAGTATATAAAAGAGTATACTTTTGACTGTTTAGGTTCTGATATTGCCAGTTCCATGAGAAAAGATTTATTTGTACATACACAAAATTTAAGTGAGGACTTTTTTGACAGGACAGATACCGGCGAACTGATGTCTCGAATCAAAGATGATATTGATAAAATATGGGATGGCCTTAGTTATGTTAGTATGCTTCTGATTGAAGTGGCTATCCATACTTCAATTGTATTATTTTGTATGTATACGATGGATGTCAGGCTTGCTGTTATTCCTACAGTTGCTATGATTTTTTGCGGATGCATTGCATTAATTATGGAAAGAAAGCTTGGGGCTGTTTATGAGGAAATCAGTGAAGAAAATGCAGAGTTAAATACGGTTGCGGAAGAAAATCTTGCAGGAGTGAGAACTGTTAAGGCTTTTGCCAGAGAGAAATATGAAATTAAGAAGTTTTTATCACATAATAAGCGTTATTATGAACTGAACATGAAACAGTCAAAGGTTTTTGTAAAATATTATCCATATTTTTCGGTGGTTACAAAAGTACTTCCACTGTTGACATTGCTTGTCGGAGGGAGACATGCAATTGAAGGAAGTATTACTCTGGGTACATTAAGTGCCATGGTGGAATATTCCAATAATATTGTCTGGCCAATGGAGATGCTGGGATGGCTTACAAATAGCTTTTCATCTGCAGTTGCTTCCAACAAAAAAATCAAAAAGATTTATAAAGAAACACCATCTATAAAGGAAGCGGAGAATCCTATCGTTTTAAATGCAGTAAAAGGAAAAATTGAATTTGATAAGGTCTGCTATGGCAAAGGTGATAAAAAGACAATTTTGGAGGATATCAGTTTTACAGTAAGACCGGGAGGAACGCTTGGAATTATGGGAGAGACCGGTTCAGGAAAATCTACGATTATTAATCTGCTGTCCAGATACTATGATGTCTCGGGTGGAGAAATTAAGATGGATGATGTGGATATCAGACAAATGTCATTAAAACAGGTAAGAGAAAGTGTTGCACCTGTTATGCAGGATGTATTTCTGTTTTCGGATACCATTTCAGAAAATATTAAACTGGGTAAAAAAGATTCTGTTGGGAAAGAAGAAATTATGCAGGCATCTGATAAAGCTCAGGTCAGTGAATTTGCCGAAGGTATGGAAAATCAGTATGATACGGTTATTGGTGAGCGAGGCGTGGGTCTTTCCGGCGGACAGAAACAGCGTATCAGTATTGCCAGAGCTTTTGCAAAACAAAATCCGATATTGGTGTTAGATGATTCAACCTCAGCATTGGACATGGAGACAGAGCAGCAGATTCAAAGTGCATTGGATGAATTAGAGAATGTAACAAAAATTATTATTGCTCATAGAATCAGTGCTGTAAGAAAGGCAGATGAAATCATCTTTTTAAAAGATGGAAGAATTGCTGAAAGGGGAACGCATGATAAACTGATGTCAGAGAAAGGTTTGTATTATCAGACTTATCTGGCACAGTATGGAGATGCGATTACAGAAGAAAGGGGGAGGATATAATGGCTTATAATTCTTTTAAGGAAGATGAACAGAGCGTAGAGAAAAGTAAACTTCATACATTAAAAAGATTGTTTTCATATTTGTTTCAGTACAAATGGACAATACTTCTTGTGTTGGTATTAATGGGATATTGTGTGGGTGTTACATTGATCAATCCTCTGATTATAGAGTCTGCAATTGATGATTATATTGGAAAAAAAGATTATGTGGGATTATATAAATTGTTGCTGATTGCTTTAGGATTAAATCTGCTGGTTACATTTGCCATAAAAAGCCGAATGTATATTATGGCAAAGATGTGTAACAAGATATTGCTTACGATTCGTCAGGAACTGTATACACATATTCAAAAGTTGGGATTTCAGTTTTTTGACAGCAGACCGACGGGAAAAATTTTATCAAGAATCATCGGAGATATTAATTCTTTAAAAGACGTGTTGTCAAACTGTGTGACGACATTAATACCGGATTTTATTACTGTGGCAGCTGTGGTGACAATTATGTTTGCAAAAAATCCAAAGCTGGCACTAGCTGCATTAATCAGTACACCGCTAATGATTTTCGCAACATCTTATATAGAAATTAAAGCGCATCCAAGATGGCAGTCGTTTCGTAAGAAATCTTCTAATTTAAATGCGTTTCTCCACGAAGATATGTCGGGAATGAGAGTGATACATAGTTTTACGGCAGAAAAGGAAACGGAAGAGACATTTGATGAATTGATTAAAGAGCATAAGCAGTCTTTTCGCAAGGCAGTGAGAATGAGTGATTGTTTTGGTTCGGCAATTGATTTCTCATGGGGACTGGGATGCCTGTCTCTGTATTTTGTGGGAATTGTTATATTGAAAGAAGAACATATTTCTGTGGGTACTTTTTTAGCATTTGGAACATATATCAATATGTTTTGGCAGCCAATTAATAACTTAAGTAATTTTTATAATCAGATTATTACTAATATTGCGGGGGCTGAAAGAATTTTTGAAATTTTAGATACAGAGCCGGAGATTACGGACGAAGAGAGGGCATCAGAACTTCCCGAATTAAAAGGAAAGGTAGAATTTGACAATGTAACATTTGGATATGATGAAGAGGCAGTATTGAAGGATGTTAGTTTTCAGGTAGAACCGGGAGAGATGATTGCATTGGTAGGTTCAACAGGAGCAGGTAAGTCTACGATTATAAATCTGATCAGCAGATTTTATGATGCAGGTAAAGGAAGAGTGCTTCTTGACGGATACAATGTTAAAGACGTAACGATTGAGAGCCTGAGAAGTCAGGTTGGGACGATGACTCAGGAAAATTTTATTTTTTCAGGAACAATTAAGGATAATATACGTTACGGAAAATTAGATGCGACGGATGAGGAAATTATAGAAGCGGCAAAGGCTGTTAATGCACATGAGTTTATTATGAAAATGGAAAAGGGATATGATACAAAACTCTCAGAAAGAGGTGGCGGATTATCTATTGGACAAAAACAATTACTGGCATTAGCACGTACAATGGTATCAAAACCTAAAATACTAATATTGGATGAAGCAACTTCTAGTATTGATACAAAAACAGAACTAATGGTACAAAACGGAATTGAACAGGTATTAAAAGGCCGGACATCTTTTGTAATTGCACACAGACTTTCTACTATTAAGAAAGCAGACAGAATCTTTGTCGTAGAAGGGGGAAGAATTATTGAAGAAGGAAACCATGAGCAGTTATTAGAGTATAAGGGCATTTATTACAATCTGTGGAAGGTTGGAGTGCAGCCTGACAGCGAAAAGCAGTAAGCCTGCTTGTGATTCGAACTGATGACGGAATTGTATTGAAAGAGAAGAGGGTTTGAAGAAACGAAGTTTTTTCAAGATTGGCTGAACTGTTTTGGAAAAAACTGTTGCAAGCATTTTTCTTTTATGCTATGATACTTGAGTTGCATTAAGCACATCTGTGGAGAAACAGACCGGTGCCTTTGCTCGAGGTAGTCTGATTTGGTGAAGCAGATGGAAGGTATGGTATTTGCCAATCATTGTGTGGTTGGAACGATACCAAATATTATTTTAAAAACCAGGAGGTAGAAAAATGGGCGTTATTTCAATGAAACAGTTATTAGAAGCAGGTGTTCATTTTGGACATCAGACAAGAAGATGGAACCCTAAGATGGCTCCATACATCTACACAGAAAGAAATGGTATCTACATCATCGACTTACAGAAGTCAGTAGGTAAAGTAGATGAAGCTTACAAAGCAGTTGCTGATATTGCAGCAGACGGTGGTACAGTTCTTTTCGTTGGAACAAAGAAACAGGCACAGGAAGCTGTAAAAGAAGAAGCACAGAGATGTGGAATGTACTACGTTAACGAGAGATGGTTAGGTGGTATGCTCACAAACTTTAAGACTATTCAGTCAAGAATTAAGAGATTAAAAGACATCGAAAGAATGGCAGAAGACGGAACATTTGATGTTCTTCCTAAAAAGGAAGTTGTAAACTTAAAGAAAGAATGGGATAAGCTTGAGAAGAACCTTGGTGGTATCAAGGATATGAAGAGAATCCCAGATGCTATTTTCGTTGTAGATCCTAAGAAGGAAAAGATTTGTGTTCAGGAAGCACATTCACTTGGTATTACTTTAATTGGTATTGCAGATACTAACTGTGATCCTGAAGAATTAGATTATGTTATCCCAGGAAATGACGATGCTATCAGAGCAGTTAAACTTATTGTTTCTAAGATGGCTGATGCTGTAATCGAAGCAAACCAGGGTGAAGAAATGGTTGCTCCTGAAGTTACAGAAGAAGTAGTTGAAGAAGCAGAAGCAGATGATGCTGAATAATATTCATTAGCAGAAAATTAAGTAGTATTGAGGTATATTTGGTTTTTTCTAGTGATTTTGCGTAAAAACTTTTGTTTTGAGCAGTATATAGGAATAGATTAACAGGAGGAATAAATTATGACAATTACAGCAGCAATGGTAAAAGAATTAAGAGAATTAACAGGCGCTGGTGTTATGGCTTGTAAGAACGCTTTAGTAGAAACTGATGGAAATCAGGAAGAAGCTATTGAAGTTTTAAGAAAAAAAGGTGAAGCTACAGCTGTAAAGAAATCAGGAAGAATCGCAGCTGAAGGTATTGTTTATACAACAGTTAAAGATGGTAAGGCAGCAATCGTTGAAGTAAACTCTGAAACAGACTTCGTTGCAAAGAACGAAAAGTTCCAGACTTTTGTTGCAAATGTTGCTGACCAGATTATTGATACAGATGCAGCAGATATGGACGCATTCATGGCTGAACCATGGAAACTTGATACAGCTAAAACTGTAAAAGACGAATTAGTATCACAGATTGCAGTTATCGGTGAAAATATGAACATCAGAAGATTTGAAAAGATTGAATCAGATGGTGTTATAGCATCATACATTCATGCAGGCGGAAAAATTGGTGTATTAGTTGAAGCTGATGCTCCAGCAAACGACACTGTAAATGCTGCAATTAAGACAATTGCAATGCAGATCGCAGCTATGAATCCACAGTACGTTTCAAGAGATGATATCTCAGCAGATGAACTTGCTAAGATGAGAGAAATTACAGTTGACAGTGCATTAAATGAGCCAGATACACTTCCAAAGCCAATCCAGAAGGATATCTTTGCAGAAGCATTAAGCCAGAACGTGTTCAATGATGAAGACAAAGCAATCTATGAAGAAAAGCAGAATGATAAATATTTATTCAACTTCCTTTCAAAAGAAGCAAAGGCTTCATTATGCGAAATCGCTTTAGCTAAGAAGGCTGAAATCATGGAAAACAAGATTTTCAATGGTTTAGTTGAAGGTCGTGTTTCAAAGCAGTTAAAAGAAGTTTGTCTTCTTGATCAGACATACGTAATGGCTGCAGACGGAAAGCAGACAGTTGCTAAGTACTTAGAAGAAGTATCAAAGCAGATTGATGGAACAGTTACTCTTAAGAAGTTCGTTCGTTTTGAGACAGGTGAAGGTCTTGAAAAGAAAGAAGAGAACTTTGCTGAAGAAGTAGCAGCCCAGATGAATCAGTAAACTTCTGAATGAAAATGATTCACGAACCCCTGAAAATCCCATAGAATGGGCATTTTCAGGGGTTTTTTGCGTTCTAAGGAGAGGTTCATAAATTATCGTAAATTACCGTATTTTGAGTGCCAATTTGGGGGATTTTTGGGGGAAGAGTTGAGGGAAGGGGTATCCCCCAAATGGTGTGTGAAAGTTTGCCTCGTTCTTTTGGGAAAAGGAGAGAAGTTTGCTTGACATTTCTGGACGTAGATTTACATGGATTTTCTCTAAATGGTGTTAGGGTGCGTAAGCTGTTATATTTTATCAGAAAGGGATAATGGGATACTGGCAATTGTTAGTTGATAGAAAGTGTGAAATAGGATTATAATGCTACTGTAAGAAGTAAAACGTTAAGATAAAATTTTCATTAGTGGGGAGGGTATTATATTGAAGATATTTAAAGATACAGGTCTTATGGAACAATCTGCTCACTTCGGATGGTAGGATAAAGATCAGGCATTATATGGGCTAAGAGAAGGATATAAAAATAGTGCTGATGAATTAGTTGAAATAGCATTGGATAACGGCAATAATCATAAAATACTTGATACGTTTATTTTTCCGATATTGTTTTCTTATCGGCATTCTTTGGAAATTTCGTTAAAGCATATTTATATGCGGGCGAGAGGAACTATGCCTAAAGGCGGACATAGCTTATTAGACTTATGGGACTGTGTGAAAAAAGAGATTATTGATGATATGATATGTTCAGAAGATTTTATAAATCAAGTCAAAATGTATAAGGAGAATTTCTTTAAATATTCTCTTGACGGGATAAACTTGCAAGAGATAAGGAAGATGTTGCAGGAACTACAAGAAGCCAATCAAAAGAGAGATGAAATTAAGAATAATGTACGACAAGTGGATCAAAATGCAGAAGTTTGGCGTTATTTAGTTAGAATGGATGATAGTCTATATTTTACTTGTGGGTATTCCATTGATTATACAGTTTTAAAAGATGGAATCAATCACATATATGAGGTATTAGATTTTGTTTACCATATTGTTGACGAATATTTATCATCATAAAAAGATTAACACATTTGAGTAGGATTTAAAGGAGAAATTAAATGAAAGAGATATTTAGCTATAATGCAGATGTTAATAAGACTGCATATATGAACTGGAGGACGAGCCATCATGACCATATTTATAACATGATAGTTATTGCGGATGGCTTCATGAATTCTGCGATAATGCTCGCAGAAGCAGCATTGGTTGACAATTGGGATAAAAAAGCAGATAGCCTTATTTATCCAATTATATTTAATGCCAATCATGCCATTGAGTTGTATCTTAAAGCCACTGTTTGGACACTGAATATATTGTTAGAAAATCAGCAAAAAATAGAAGGGCAACACGATATTCAACAAATATTACAGACAGTGATAAAAAGAGTACAGGAGTTTGAAACAGATAAAGAGAAAAGAAAGCAATTTAATAATATGATAAATGGAACAAAATTGTATGTAGATGAGTTGTTTGAGAAAATAGCGACACAGAATGGAAAAAGAAAAAAGGATAACATGGATTTTTCAAGGTATCCATTCGACCAAAAATATATGCCGCATTTTTATATAACTGAATTTGATAATGTGGTGGTAGATTTAGAGAATTTTGTCCATAGGTTTAAAGAAATAGGCGAGAATTTAAGGTTAATATCCACTTACTATTTATTTGATATATTAGAAGCAGGGAAATAGCTAGTAAATTGTAGATGTTCATAAATAAGGAAAATACATAGCCGATTGATTTTTTAAACAAGAATCAGTCGGCTTTTTTTTATGGGTCGTGACCCTGTTGAGCTCGGAAACGAGCGAAATATCAACCACCCGCT
>CAQBGY010000005.1:34833-36590 GCA_948759685.1 uncultured Eubacterium sp. | reverse complement strand
TTCAATGTAAATGATTTCATTTCTTCACCAACAACATATGCAGGTATTTCTGTTGCTTTATTTCTTACTGCCTCTGCAATATTTGGAACAAAAATATAATCATCTTTCTTAAATGGAAGTTCTTCCTGCTCATATATAAATGGAAGCATTCCCCAGTTAATCAGGTTAGAGCGATATCTCTTTGTTGCATACTCCTGTGCAATATTCGCCCATCCGCCAAGTACCTTCTGACAGGATGCTGCCTGTTCTCTTGCAGAACCATCACCCGGTTTTACAGCATAAATTGTACTTCCAATACCAATCGTTTCTTTGCTGATTGGATACTGTGGAAGCTTTTCCTTAATTAATGACGTACATTCATGTACTTCCGGTAAAACCTCTCCCGGACAGTTTCCTGCTTCTCTTGCCTTTTCTGCCTTCTGAACTTCTTTTGCCTTTCCAACATATTCAGGATCCTTACGAGACAATGCAAACTCTGCAAGTCCTAGAGGATTCGAACGATAAGATGATGTCTCACCAGATGGAATCAACTCGTCTGTCGTTGTTACCGGATCATGAATCTCTGATACCACTTTCAATAATAAATTATCTGTCAGTGAAACCATTTCAGGCCAATCCTTAATGTTTGGTCCAAACTGAATTTCTGTTTCCGGATCAGCCACACCTTTTGAATCAAATACTCTGTTTTCGTAAATACTACTGTCAAAGTGATATTTACGTCCTTTATATTCTGTATCTAAATCTGTAGCAGATGTTAAATATCCTTTATTTGCCGCTGTGGCTGCAATAGAACGTGCATCCATAAGGGCAACCGATGAAATCTGTCCATTCTGTAGTTTACTTCCTTCTCTGTTCGGGAAGTTTCTTGTAGAATGTCTGATACTAAATGCATTATTTGACGGTGTATCTCCCGCTCCAAAACAAGGTCCACAGAACGCTGTCTTCATAACACCGCCTGCCCCCATAATTGAAGCTGCTGCACCATTTTTAATTAACTCCATGTATACCGGCATAGATGCAGGATAAACACTTAATGTAAATTCATCTGCACCGATACTCTTTCCTTCTAAGATATCAGCTGCTGCACAGATATTTTCAAATCCACCACCTGCACAACCTGCAATGATACCCTGATCTACATATAATCTGCCATTTCTGATTTTGTTTGTAAGCTGATAATCAACCTGTCCATCTAATGAAACCAATGCTTTCTTTTCAACATCTCTTAAAATATCCTCAAGGTTTGCATTAACGTCATCAATCGTATATGTGTTGCTAGGATGGAACGGCATTGCAATCATTGGTTTAATCTTTGACAGATCTACATAAACCATTCCGTCATAGTATGTAACCTCTCCCGGATTTAATTCTTTATATTCCTCTACTCTGCCGTGAATATCGTAAAAATCTTTAATCTCTTCGTCAGTTCTCCAAATAGATGAAAGACAAGTAGTTTCCGTAGTCATTACATCCACACCGATTCTGAAATCTGCACTCAAAGATGAGACGCCCGGACCTACAAATTCCATGACTTTATTCTTCACATAACCTTTATCAAATACCTCACCAATAATCGCAAGTGCCACGTCCTGAGGACCTACACCCTTTGCCGGCTCACCCGTCATGTAGATACCGACAACTTCCGGTCTGTTAATGTCATATGTCTGTGAAAGAAGCTGTTTTACAAGTTCCGGTCCTCCCTCACCCATTGCCATCGTACCAAGTGCAGATTTCAGAATCGGTGTGGATGTAATGAC
>CAQBGY010000005.1:0-34823 GCA_948759685.1 uncultured Eubacterium sp. | reverse complement strand
ACTTCCTAAAATCATCTTTCCACCGCCTGCAAGCATTTCTCTTGCAAACTGATGAATTACTGCCTGATGTGGTGGTACATACATTCCACCATATTTCTTTGCACATGTCAGTCCAAACATATGGTCATCTTCATTGATTGTTCCACCTACTGCACATAAACTGTTATGACAATTTGTCAGCACATATGGAATCGGAAACTTTTCAAGTCCTGATGCTCTGGCTGTCTGAATAATTCCTACAAATGTAATATCGTGGGAAGTAAGTTTGTCAAACTTTATCTGAAGTTTGTCCATACTTCCTGATGTATTATGTTCTTTCAAAATACCGTAAGCGATAGTATTCTTACCAGCCTCTTCTTTTGAAAGATACTTATCACCTAATTTACTTTTTAATAATTCTTCACTACCTTCTTCAATAACCTCAGTTCCATTGATAAGGTAGGCTCCTCCATTTGATAATTTAATCATTGTCTCCTCCATGTTAATTTACTAACTAATCAGTCTATTTTATTATATATAATTTAAGGGTGCTTTTCAAGTAAAGCATGCGTTTTGATATTAAACAAAACTTCTATTTTGTCTAATTTTGCTTTCATATATTTTATTTGGTATACTATGATTAAATTTATACTAAAATGTATACATAAGAAAAATTTAAACCGCATGATTTTATAATGTGGCGATACATATTATGAGAGGAAATTTATATGAGAATTGCAATAGTCAGCGATGTACTCGGAGAAGAAAATAACGGCACTACTATAGCTGCCATGAATCTGATACGTTCCCTACGTGCAAAAGGGCATGAGGTCCGTATTATCTGTCCTGACACAGAGAAAACCGGGGAATTCGGATATTACATTGTAAAGACACTGAATGTAGGTCCGTTTAATGGTTATGTGGAAAAAAACGGTGTGAGCATTGCCCGTCCTGACAAAAAAGTCATTAAGGAAGCTCTTAAAGGCATTGATGCAGTGCATATTATGGTTCCATTTTTGACCGGATGTTATGTAGCAAAATATTGTCATAAACATAACATTCCATTATCTGCCGGATTTCACTGTCAGGCAGAAAACTTTTCAAATCATTTACATTTAATGAATGCCCATCGTTTTAACAATCGCGTCTACAAAATTTTTTATAAGCATCTCTATCAATATTGCGATGCTATCCACTACCCTACACAATTTATCTGTAATACTTTTGAAAATGTTGTAGGTGTCACAC
This sequence comes from uncultured Eubacterium sp., assembly GCA_948759685.1. Next base: position 33,596 of record CAQBGY010000005.1, on the reverse strand, counting down.
CACACCATGTAATTTCTAACGGTGTCAACTACCAGTTTAACCGTGGCATTCCAAAATACAAGAAAGATGACGGTTTATTCCGTATATTATATATTGGACGATACAGCAAAGAAAAAACACATTCTGTTTTATTGAAAGCAGTAAATAAAAGCAAATACCGTAACCGTATTCAGTTGATTTTCGCAGGAGACGGTCCACAAAAGAAAAACATCCAAATGTATGCAGCAAAACATTTACCGGTGCAACCTATTATGAAGTTTTATTCCAGAGATGAACTCTTAAAAGTGATTGGTTCTGCAGACTTATATGTACATGCTGCTGAAATCGAATTAGAAGCAATCTCCTGCTTAGAAGCGATTTCCTGCGGACTTGTTCCGGTAATTAATAATTCGCCCCGCTCTGCGACGAAATATTTTGCATTAGATGACAAAAATTTATTTAAGTGCAACAATCCAAAGGATTTAGCTGCCAAAATTGATTACTGGATTGAACATCCAAACGAAAAGGAACAACGCAGTCTGGATTATGCGGACTTTGCCACACAATGGCAGTTTGATAAATGCATGGACCAGATGGAACAAATGATACTTTCTATTATTTAAGGTGATACATATGAAAACAATTTATTATGAAGATGAATTAAATGATGACTTTGCCGCAACACAGGGGATTAAAACCAAACCTCTACCAAAAGATTATAAATGGATACACAAAAGTAAATTGTGGAATTCTTTTGCAGATATTCTTTATTTTTTGATTGTTTATCCTCTGGTAAAAATCTTTAATACTTTTATTGTAGGTTTGAGAATCAAAAACAAAAAAGTGATAAAGAAGTTAAAGACCGGCTGTTTTTTATACAGCAATCATACACAGCATATTGACCCACTAATTTCCGCAACAGTCTCCGGATGGGGACACCGGACTTATTTCATTGCAGGCAACGATGCTTTTTCTATCACAGGACTTCGACATCTTGTGGATATGCTTGGGGCAATGCCTATCGGATATGACATTGCCAGTATGAAAAAGATGATTCATACCGTTACCAAAAGAATCCAGGAAAAATCATGCATTACAATTTATCCCGAAGCTCATATCTGGCCGTATTATGTAGGAATCCGTCCTTTTAAAAGTGCCAGCTTTGCTTATCCTGTAGCTTTGAACGCACCTGTTGTTGCCTCTGTCGTTACTTACCGAAAACGCCACTGGCCTTTTCGATTATTTTTCAGGTCGCCTGCTATTACTGTATACTGCAGTAATCCAATGTACGCTAATCCTACTCTAAGTAAAAAGGCCGCAAAAGAAGAATTGAGAAACAGGGTGTTTCATTGGATGACGGAAACGGCTCAGAAATATAGTACATATGAATTTTGGCAATATAAGAAAAAATCCTAGAATAATAAAGAAGCTGTTGCATTTAAGCAACAGCTTCTTATTGGCTATTTTTTTATTTCTTTTTTAACTTCTTAAACTGCATATATTTCACTTCGATTCCTGCAAGGACATCTTCTAATTTCAAATTATATGCACCTTTATCTAACTTCACTTTACACAGTTTCTGTGTAATCCAGTTACCATCTGTTCCGTTAGTCTGAATAACTACCATCGTCTCACCATTGGCATTCACATTGACTGTAGACTGTGCCAGATTTGATTTTGCAAATGAAATATTTACAATAATCGTATACTCTGCATCTTCTTCTACAATCATCGTTGCTTCCTTACCACAGTCAAACATTACCTTGTTATCCTCTGCCAGATTAAACTGCTGATATTTTGCCTCCTCTACAGGAACTGATGGATAGTATTTCGCTACATCAGTATCAACTAATTCTCTCTCAATAACAGGAGCATTTAATATAAAGTTGCAGATATTCATTGTAGCTCTCTGAAGTTCTCCAACAGTAAGTGTTCCTGCTTCCACAGAACTCTCGGTATTATCATTGTTTGAATTTACTTCCGCACCATTATTATTTACAACCATGTATACATCATTCTGCGAACGAACCATATCTCGTGTATCCTGATTGGATTCCTCGCCGCCTGTTACTACATCGTTCATCTTTGCCCACCAGTCTGTCATAACAATACCTTCGTATCCCCACTCACCACGAAGTACTGTAGTACAAAGATCATAATTAGATGCTGCCCAATGTCCGTTAATCGGATTGTAACTCGTCATCAGTGTCATTACTGTTTTTTCTTTAACTGCCATCTCAAAGGATTTTAAATATATTTCTCTGATGGCACGTTCTGAACAAACGGCATCTATCTTAAATCTGTGTGATTCCTGTCCATTCAATGCAAAATGTTTAATGGTTCCCCATGCACCTCCGTCTTTAATACCACCGGTAGATGCTACGGACATTGTTCCTGATAAATACGGATCTTCTGAATAATACTCAAAATTACGCCCATTTAAAGGATGTCTATGAATATTTACACCAGGTCCTAACAAAGTGTCAACCTGATTTCTTCTCAATTCTTCACCTTCCATTGTATAGAGTTCTCTGACTAATGGTACGTTCCATGATGATGAAAGTGCAGTACCAATCGGAAGCTGAACTGCCTTACCATCATAACGAAGTCCACTTGGTCCATCTGCACAGCAAGCTGCCGGAATTCCATAACCAAACAAGGCATCTGATATTCCACCAAAGGCTGATGCTGTACCCTGTGTTACACGTGGGTTACTCATTCCCTCACCTCTGACAATCTGTGCCATCTCCTCTACCGAGAGCTGTGCGGTAAACTCTTCCAAACTATTCTTTCCTGCCTGAACATCCTGAAGGGTAATTCCTTTATCCCCTGTAATCTCCATTGGTTTTGGCAGATTTTCTTCTATTCTTTTTGCCAAATCCACTGTAGGCTTCTGAGACGGAACATATTCTTTCTCAAAGGTTCCATCTTCCTTCCTTGTACCCGGTCTTAAAATTGTAAGATTCTCATCATTCGGACAGCAGATTTCTGACAACTGTTCTACTACTTTCAATTCATTTAATTGATATGTATAAACATCTTTAACATTTCTTACACTATTACCAACATAAATAACATAATCGCCAGCCTCTAAAACATAACATGATTTATGTCCTGTAACATTGCTGTCATCATAAGATGCCATATCATTTATAGAAACTGAAATATCTATTGTCTGACTCTTACCCGGTGCAAGTTTCTCTGTCTTTGCATATGCGCAAAGTTCTTTTGCCGGCTTTCCAAGCGCTCCCTGCGGTGCACTATAATATACCTGAACTACTTCTTTTCCAGAATATTTATCACCAGTGTTCGTTACCTTAACCTGGATTTTAATCTCTTCGTCATCTTCTTCCACAGACAACGTCTCAATATCAAATGAAGTATATGAAATACCATATCCAAATTCAAACATTACCTTTTCCGGTGCAAATGTTTCAAAATATCTGTACCCTACATAAATATCTTCCTGATAAAGATTGGTTAATGGATTTCCAAAATTGTCTGCTGACGGATAATCTTCTAAATTCTCTGCAATCGTATCCGGAAGTTTTCCACTTGGTGTTTCCTTGCCGGAAAGAACATCAACAACCGCATTTCCACCTTCCATTCCACCGGACCAGACATATGCAACTGCCTTAATCTTTCCATCAAACTGCGAATCATTCATCCACTTCATATCAATAATATTAGATACATTTAAAACAACGACTACATCATCAAATGCCTCTGTAATATTTTTAAGATTTGTAATTTCTTCATCAGTTAAAAGATAGCTGCCTGCTCCATTATAGTTATCTTTATCCTCACCGGCAGTACGCCCGATGATATAAACAGCCTTATTGGTAACCGCTGCCTGTCTCTTTGCATACTCTACGGTAATATCCATATCTTTCTGAAACCATGGTTCAGCAGCCCAGCCGCCTCCACCATTATCAAACGGATGGTCCTTCAGCCATTCTACATAATCGTTTGCCAGTTCTTCATTTATATGTAAATCACTTTTCTTAAAACCTTCAATAATATTTGTGGCATATTCAACCTGAACAGCCCCTCCTGAACCGGTTCCACTTCTGTAATATTCTAACTGCGGTCTGCCAAATACTGAAATTTTGTCTTCTTTTGTAAACGGAAGTACACTATTATCATTTTTTAATAATACGATACCTTCCACTGCTGCCTCGCGGCTCTTTTCGGCAAATCCCTCTACCGGAATTCCTCTTAAACTTTCGCTCATTTTTGTTATCCTCCAAAGCATATTGTTTTTAACTTCTCAATATATTTTTGTTATCAACAAAACTACGTTTAAAACGCACTTGCCATATAAGCCCACTATAACATATGATTTTCCTAAATACCATATTTTACAGTCAGAAAAATGTTTTTATTGCGTCAATTTTTATACAGGCATAAAAGTTGTTTTATATGTATTTTCCCCTTATAAAAAGGTGCTTTTTAACAAAAAAACATATTTTTGTAACGTTTTTATGAAGATGTTTTTATTTATTTTCTTTAAAAATTTATGTTTTTCCTGTTATAATTTTTTCTTTATTGCTTTAAAGTACTAAATATTGTAAAATTGTTATATAAAATTATGTAGCGAAGAAAGGAATAAATACAATGGGAAAATATTTTCAAGAAGATATTGAAACTGCCTCTCGTGAAACCATTGAGCAGTGGCAGAATGACGGACTATTAGATGTTGTAAAAAGAGTATATGATAACGTACCTTTTTATAGAAAAAAAATGGAAGCAGCAGGTGTCACCCCTGATGATATTAAGAGTGTGAAAGACCTTCCAAAACTTCCATTTTTAACAAAAGATGACTTAAGAGATGCTTATCCATATGATTTATTAGCAATTCCTCTAAAAGACTGTGTTCGTATTCAGTCAACATCCGGTACAACCGGAAAGAGAGTTGTTGATTTCTATACACATGCAGATATTGACAAATGGGGCAATGGTTGTGCCCGTGCCATTGCAGCAGCAGGCGGTACAAGCGAAGATGTCTGCCATGTTTCTTATGGATATGGACTTTTTACAGGCGGACCTGGTTTAAATGACGGCTCCCATAAAGTTGGATGTTTAACTCTTCCAATGTCATCCGGTAATACAGACAGACAACTGCAATTCATGATGGATTTAGGCTCTACTATCCTATGTTGTACACCAAGTTACGCCTCTTATCTGGCTGAGTCAATTCATGAGCGCGGTATACAGGATCAGATTAAATTAAAAGCCGGTATTTTTGGCGCCGAAGCATGGTCAGAAGAAATGAGACATGATATAGAAGAAAAACTCGGTATTAAAGCTTATGATATTTATGGTCTTACGGAAATTGAAGGTCCCGGTGTTGCTTTTGAGTGTGAGGCACAGGATGGAATGCATATCTGCGAGGACTATTTCCTTCCGGAAATTGTTGATCCGGACACTTTAGAACCTGTTCCGGACGGACAAATCGGTGAACTGGTATTTACTAGTTTTGCAAAAGAGGCATTTCCTCTTATCAGATATCGTACCAAGGATATTACATACATTACAAGAGAGAAATGTAAATGCGGACGTACTCATGCACGTATTCACAGACTCATGGGAAGATCAGATGACATGCTGATTATTAAAGGTGTAAATGTATATCCATCCCAGATTGAAGAAGTACTTATCAAACAGGGCATGCCTGCTAACTATCAGCTCATTGTCGACCGCGTAAACAACAGCGATACTATGGAAGTTTTAGTAGAAATGACACCTGAAATGTTCTCTGATACTATTGGTGCCATCGAAGTCAAGGAAAAAGAAATTGTTGCCGCATTAAAGAGTATGCTTGGCATTTACGCTAAAGTAAAATTAGTAGAACCAAAATCTATTACCCGTTCTGAAGGTAAAGCGGTACGTGTCATTGACAAACGTAAAATTTAACATCTTTTTATAGGAGGTAAAAATATGTATATTAATCAAATTTCAGTTTTTATAGAAAATAAACCCGGTAATCTCGCAAAGTTTACAAATTTTATTGCAGAAAACCAAATAGATATGAGAGCCTTTGAAATTGCAGATTCCAGCGATTTCGGTATTATCAGAATCATCGTGGATAAACCACTTGATACTTTAACATTACTGAAGGACAATGACTGGATATGCAATCTGACACAGGTTATCGGAGTAAAAATTCCTGACAAACCGGGAGCTATGGCACAGGCTATGAACATCCTTGCCGAAGCCGGTGTCAGTGATGAATATGTTTACACCTTCCTTGCCAGAGGAACAGACGATGCTCTTATGATTTTCAGAGTGAAAGAAAACGACAAAGTCGCTGCCGTTCTTAAAAAAAATAATATTAAGCTTATTTCACAAGAAGATTTATTAAAAATGTAATAATTATAATTCAAACAATTATAAAAAGAAGTCACACAAAATTTTGTATGGCTTCTTTTTTTATAATTATTTCTTACTAATTTTTTTGCATACAGAGTACGTATAGTTTCTTCTTCCCGAAAATTTTCCTAAGACGGAATTCTTCATAGCAATTTCGTGCAAAACTTTTAATCCATCTTTTTCTTCATTCAATTTTTTTGCACTCTTAAAATGTTCAATCGCTGCCTTTGTAATATTTCTGGCATTTTCCGGATTCTGCCAAAACATATCGCAGAAATACGCAATCAACTGTGGATTCGTCAATTTATAAGTGTTTCTTGCTACAGACATCCTTGTAGTGATATCTTCCTTCGCCTGTGCATTCTGTATAGAAACTCCATTACTACTGCCGAGCAGTGCCTTCACTGCCACCAACTCTTCCTTGCTGAAACTTCTTTTTCGGCTTTCCCAACTTGCACTATTTGTAATTTCCTTACACAACGCTTCTGTCTTTTCTTCTTTTTTCTTTTTATTTCCAGAGACTGCATCTTCTATTAACTGTTTTGCTTTCTTTGTATCACTTGTATAAATACGTTTCAGAAGACTATGAGCCCTTTCTCCATACCACTGCCATGCACCTACGGTTATAGTTTTTTCTCCTTTGAACTGCGGAAGGCCATTTCTTGCCGCAACATAATTCCCTGATTCATTATGGGCAATCAATGCAGAAATAGTGTCAAATAATGAATCTCCTGTCTTATGTATACCTGCATTCAAAATCTTTTGCAATTCTGCCTCTTGTATTCTTTTCTGTTCTTCTATGTAAGCGTCATACTCAGCCTTTGTCATTGCACTATCCCACAATATTCTGATATCCACATCTTTTACAGATACCCAGCCTTCTATTGTCTCTGTTCTTTGAATACGAATCTTTTTATAGTCATTGGAAAACCCTATCACTGGATAAACATTTCCTTTATATCCCATCCCCACTGCACTATTGGTATTTTTTGCACTGCTCCTCAACTTTACATTTGATACTTTAATAAGTGCCTCAATACCATAATTATCTAATAATAGATTTTCCACCTCATCGTCTACCACTGCATTTTCCTGCTTTATGTATCCTGTAATCTTTCCTGATTTTACTTTATACCATTTATCTATGCTCTCGATTACTACAACAGGTTTTTCATCTGGCACATAACCAACTGTCTTTGATTTGTTTTCCGGTCGTTCCTTTATTTTCACAAAATCATCATCGTCATCTGATGAAACAACTCCTAAATGGGTTATCATTTTTTTGTATTTTTCAAACTTCGTTAACTTTGATTTTTTATTATGATGTTTTACTATTTTCTTTGCTGTATCTTTGTCTATTGTAAATGTAGTACTTTTCAATACTTTATCTGCTGTGTTAACTTCCATCAGTTTGTTTTGCACCAGAATTTTGTCATCTCCATGTACTGCCACTGATAGTATTATTATCATTGACATTGCAATGCAAAATAGTTTTTTTCTCATTTATATTCACCTCTAGGAAATATTATAACGCTGCTTTAACTAAAATGTAAAGTAAAATGGTATTCCAAATTCTTCATAAAACTGATCAACTTTGATTTTTAATTACAAAGTCAATCTCTCCATTCATCCCCTTTATCAATCTATCAATAGTTTCTAAAGAAGGATTAGCATTTCCATTTTCTATCTTACTGATATCCCCCTGTGCAATACCTGTTTTTTCTGATAATTCCCTTTGTGTCATATTTAACATATCCCGCATAGCAATTAGTCTGGATGCAAATCTTTTCTTAATATCTAACGTATGAACAATATCTGTCTCAATACCATTTTCCCATAATTCATCTGCTGCTATATCCAGTTCATCATTCCAATATACACCATAACCTCCAACATCAACTTTAACATTACTAAACAGATCCTCATTATGTTCTAACTCTTTAAATTGAGGATATATTGTATATAGCTGTCTAATATTATATTTTTTTTCAACTCCATTTTGAAATACAATCAACAAACCGAATTGGGGAAGTGCTTTAACTCTTTCTATCTTTTTCATAATTATAATTCCCTTCTGTCAACAGGTTCTAATACTCTAAACACCTGACTATTCCACATTTCATATAACTCTTCTCTATAATGCTCTATAAATCTTTTCATTTTTTGTTGACATTTTAGAGGTATATCTCCTTCAAACATCTCTGTAGTCTCAATCATGAACAATCCCACTCTTTCACCATATATAGCATGAATATGCGGAGGATTATGTTCTTTTTGCCTCAAATACATCCTTAAAATTATACCTTCAAATCTTGCTATAACGGGCATATATCTTCTCCTTTTATATATTATACTTTAACAATATAGGATATATTCTATATTGTTAATTTAATTTTTATAAATACAATAAATTCTTCTATTTTATAAACTTCTATGGGTATATTTCCCATTTTTGTTATATAATAACGATATAAATTTATAAAAAACAGGAGGTATATGCAATGTTAAGAGATAAAGTTGCAGTTGTTACAGGCGGAACGAGAGGCATTGGTTACGCTATTGTAAAAAAATATTTAGAAAATGGTGCCAAAGTTATTCTATTCGGTTCCAGAGAAGAGACCGTAAACAAAGCACTGACGTCTTTAGAAAAAGAAAATAGTTCATGGGATGTTTCCGGATATTTTCCTAATCTTATGAACGCCGAAGAAGTAGAAAAAACAATTAACCAAATAAAAGAACAATATGGAAGAATTGATATTCTCGTAAATAATGCCGGAATATCTGACAGTACCAAAATTGATGATTATACAGCGGAGCAGTTTTCAAAAGTTATGCAGTTGAATGTAAATGCCATTTTTAATGCTGTAATGCCAGTATCAAAAATCATGAAGGAACAGGGCGGAGGATGTATCTTAAATACAAGTTCCATGGTCAGCATCTGTGGTCAGCCAAGTGGTGTAGCATATCCAGCGAGTAAATCTGCAGTAAATGGTCTGACATGGTCCTTGGCAAGAGAATTGGGACCAAGCAACATTCGCGTCAACGCAGTTGCACCTGGAATCACAAAAACAGATATGGTTGCAGCACTGCCTGAGCAGATGATACAGCCACTGATTAATGCAATCCCATTAAGAAGAGTTGGCGAACCTGAAGATGTAGCCAACGCATTCTTATTCCTGGCAAGCGATATGGCTAGTTATGTAACTGGTGAGATTTTATCAGTAGACGGAGCAATGAGAAGTTAAAAAAAGTTCCCCCCACTCTCGGGAAAGCCCGTTACTTCATCACTCGCGCTTCTTATTGGATCTAAAAGATTCAATAAGCACGCGTCAGTCCCAAAATATGACTGACGCTCCTCGAAATAAGAACAAACCGGTTTTAAACAAATTCATGCAAGCATGATTGTTTAAAACCGGTTTGTTCTTATTTCGACCGCGAGTAACGCTTTGCTCGTTGTTTCGCGATTATTCTACTGTATATGGCATTAATGCGATATTTCTAGCTCTCTTAATTGCTGTTGTAAGAGCTCTCTGATGTCTTGCACATGTACCTGTCATTCTTCTAGGAAGAATTTTACCTCTTTCAGATACAAATCTCTTTAATGTAGCTACATCTTTATAATCGATTGCCTTATTTTCACTTGCACAGAATGCACAAACTTTTTTTCTTCTACGACCGCCTCTTCTTCTCATTGGAGAATCTGGTCTTTCACTCTTATTATATGGCATAACTTGACCTCCTAATTTAATTAAAAGTTAAATGGTAAACCTGAATCATCTACATTGTCAGGAATATTCATAAACCCATCTCCTGCCGGAGCTGTTGGCGCTGACGCTGCAGGTGCCTGAGCAAATCCTGCATTATTATCAGATACTGCCTTACTCTCTGCAAATTCCTGATTCTCTACTACTACTTCTGTAGTATAAACTGTTTTACCATCCTTGTCCTGATAGCTTCCTGTCTGAATACGACCCTCCGCTACAATCTTTGTTCCCTGATGAAAATACTTTTCTGCAAACTCACCACTTCTACCAAATGCCACGCATCTGATAAAATCAGCTGTCTGTTCTCCATCTCTTCTAAATCTTCTGTCTACTGCCAATGTATATCTGGCAATAGCTAACTGACCATCACCTGATGTTGAATATCTAACTTCAGGATCACGGGTCAAACGACCCATAAGTATCACCTTATTCATATTATTTTCCTCTTTTCTATCAAACTATGCTTCCACTGCGATGGACATAAATCTGAGGATGTTTTCCATAATACGAAGCTGGCTTTCTATTTCGCTTGGAGCCTTTACATTATCAGTTTCAAAAGTAATGAAGTAATAGTAACCTTCTGACATCTTCTGGATTTCATAAGCAAACTTCTTCTTTCCAGCATCATCGATGTTAGTGATTGTGCCACCAAACTTTTCAACAAGTGCTTTTACCTTGTCAAGTTCTGCAATTCTTCCTTCTTCTTCAAGTTTTGCACTAATAACAACTGTCATCTCATATTTGTTCATGCTTTTACCTCCTTTTGGTCTCTGGCCTTTCCTTACAATTGGAAAAGCAAGGAATAATTTATATATATCACGAAACACCATATTAGCATAAAAAAGCCCTCTATGCAAGGACTTTTTTACACAATTCTTATTCAAGATTTAGTTTCTTACTTAACATTGCATGGGTAATAAATGTACATATCACAGCCAACACAATCTGTTCAACAATCATAAATATCAGCAGCGGCTGGAAAACCGCCTCTCCAATCTCTGCATTATTTATGGCTTCCATATTTCCTCCGAACATAATTACCATGCAGATTAATGAAACAACCTCAGTAATAATCTGGAATACTATATATGTTGCCAATGCACCTGCAATACGATTTCTTGTCCACGCCTGCCCCACGCTAAAACATGCATATCCCATAGCAATATAATTATATGCTGCAATCAACATAGCCACTCCAATTATAATTACATATTTCCACAAATGCTGTTTATTAAATTCTCTAACAATATAAATGATATCCTGTCGCAGATCTACAAACAAACTTGTGTGTCCCAAAAATAGGATAATAACAATTCCAAATATAAATACAGCAGATATAATGACCCAAATATAACTAACAATAGATTTACTTGCTATATGTTGTCCTACAGTAGCAGGTAATGTAAAAGACAAATATCCCTCATTTTTTAACATATTGTCGTAAAATCTCTTCAAAATCAGAATAAATGTACCGATTATCACACCAATAATTCCCAATACAAATGCTGTTATAGTTACAAAGCTTAAAATATTGATAACCACATTATCTAAATCAAAAGCATCCTGAATTTCAATAACAAGTTTTAATAACACTGTTACTATAAAAACAATTAAATACATCGCTCCAAATGTTCTTGCTGTGGCTCTAAACTCATTTTTTATTAACTTACCTAACATCTGAACACCTCCCTGAACACTTCATCTACTGATTTCCCATACTCCTCCCGAATATCATCAACACTTTTATGCATTACCAGCTCTCCATCTTTAATCATGACAACATCATCCAAAACTTTTTCTATATCTGATATAAGATGTGTTGAAATTATTACTGTAGATTCCGGATTATAATTTGTAATGATAGTATTTAGAATATAGTCTCTTGCTGCGGGGTCTACACCTCCGATTGGCTCATCTAAAAAATACACATCTGCATTACGACTCATAACCAATATTAATTGTACTTTTTCTTTTGTTCCTTTTGACATTGTTTTTAGTTTATCATTTGGATTAATATTTAATTTGCTCAGCATATCATATGCTCTTTCACTATCAAAATCCTCATAGAAATCAGAAAAATAATTAATCATTTCTCTAACTTTCATCCAATTGTTTAAATATGTTCTCTCTGGCAGATAGGATACTCTTTTCTTTGTCTCCACTCCAATCTTATTTTTATTAATAGTAATATCCCCACTTGATGGTGTTAAAAGACCATTTGCCAACTTAATCATTGTCGTTTTACCACTACCATTTGGTCCTAGCAATCCTACAATCTGTCCACTTTCTATCTGTAAACTAATTCCTTTCAACGCTTCTTTTTTTCCATATTTTTTCTTTAAATCCTTACATTCAAATAAAACGCTCATGATTTATCTCCCTTCTGGATAAATTTAATAATCTCATCTTTGTCATATTTTAATTCAGACATCTTACGAATATAGTCGTCTGTTAAATCCCTTGCCCGGCATTCTCTTATCTGAACTAATATATGCTCATCATCTGTCACTATCCTTCCCGCCGTACGATTGGTTATGATAAGTCCCCGATTTTCCAATTCTGCCATTGCTCTCTGCATCGTATTCGGATTTACTGCAGCTATCGCTGCCAGCTCTCTCACTGATGGTAATTTACTCCCCATCTCATACTCGCCGGAAATAATTTTTTGCTCAATCTGCTCTAACAACTGAGTATATATCGGTCTATCATTCTTAAATTCCCACGACATCTTATCCCTCCTTTTTGTATTATTGTATTAGTCACTTAATACAATAATACACTTATATTCATATTTGTCAAGATTTTTTAAACATATTTTCTCAGGCGCGCTAATTTCTGTTTTTTCATACATAAGAAAAAAGCAAGTGACTGCGTAAGCAGGCATTTGCTTTTCTTGATGCAATAAACCGAATTGTTTCGATTATTCTGATATTGTTTTTTTAACACTTTTCTCAAATGCTTTTCTTGGTACCATTACAATGCGATTGCAGCCCCTGCACTTAAGTTTAAAATCTGCTCCAACCCGAATAATTTCCCATTCGTTCGTCCCACAAGGATGACCTTTCTTTAACATTACAATATTTCCAATCTGATAATCCATTAATTTACTACCCTTCCTATACCTACGACATGCCCTAAATTATTATAATTTATCGGCTGTCCGCCTTTTTCTACAACTCTTGCATTCCCTGCATACATTGCAACATGATAAATATTTAAAGTCCTTCCCGGAGTACTGTATTGAACTGCACTGTCGTAGTCTCCATAAAAAATCAAATCACCAGGTTTCATATAGTCATATCCTAAATATCCCATATATACAATCTGATTTTTACTCTTTAAATAATCAAATAAATCTGCTGCACAAAATGCCTGTGTCTTACTTCCCAGTTTCTCCTGATAATCCTTATAAGCTTTATATCCTTTCCAAACCAAAGAAGAACAGTCGTAAAACCCATCCTTCATTCGTTTACTCTGGCTGTACTTCCAATTATTCACAATATAATCGGCTCTTTCAATAATTTTTTTCATTCCCTTCGCAGCCACTTCTACTCTGAAACCAAAAGAATAATTTCCTATTTTCGCATCAACGATCGTAACGCCTGCTCCCTTTCCAATAACGGTTCCATCTCCTTCCATAGACGCAATAGATTCACTTCGACTGGAATATAGAGGCTTTACTATACCTATTCCCTGAATGTTAATCTTAGCCGATTTCCCTTTTACAATATATCCGGTAAGTTTATGGAATGTTGGATTATATACAGTATATTTTACCTTATATGTTTTTCCGTCGACCTGCGCTTTAATCGTTCCGCTTGAAGGTGTATTTCCCAATACTGCCAGCTTACTTCGATATGATGTAGTCCTTATGTTGGGAGCTGATGACGTATCCCATTTTACAACGCTGTATTTTGATAAACCTGAAAATGAAACATACTGTAATCGCCATGAACCTGCATTCTTTCCCAAAACAACAAGATTTTTTGTATTAATTACGGGGCTTGATACATAAACCTTTGTAGCGTACTCTTTCACTTTACCGTTTTTATATGTAACTTTAGCAATTACTTTTGCTCTGCCACTGTTAACAGTTCGTGCTTCTGCAATAATCTTATTACCTTTTATTTTTTTCGGTCTGGATAACACTTTTTTATCTGATGTGTACCAAACACATTTTTTAATATTACGCTCATCTAAATTAGCTATTTTAAATCGAATTGCCTTATTCTTTGCCCATACTATACGCTCATATCGGATATTATTTTTCTTAGTAATTCTTCTTATCGCTGTCTTTCTTTTGCTGACACTATTTTTTGCCGGTTCTATATTCGATTTATCTGCAACTACGGTGACAGTACATTCCGTTGATGCTTCATTACTTTTTAAAATAATCTTCGTTTTTCCCGGGTTTTTTCCAATAATTAATCCATTTTCATTTACCGTAGCAATAGACTCATTCTGGGAATGATAATGCACTACATTTGCTGAAGCTGCTGTCAACTGAAAATTCCTTCCTTCCACAAGCGATACGGAATAAACATTTGGTGTAATCTTCTTGGATGTATCTGGTATTGTAACACTGCACGTATAAGTTTTCTTCTTATAAGTGGCTGTAATTCTCGCTGTTCCATAATTTAATGCTGTTACAACACCTTTGTCCACAGTTGCCGCAAACTTGTTCGATGTACTCCAGTTAATTTTCGCATCATCGGGTGCATTTACTAACGTTATCTTTTTGATGTTCCCCTTAACTAACAACAAACTGGTATCCGACAAACTGTAAGTCGTTTTCGCCTGTAAAACATTTACCGGAAAACTTAGGGCAATTACCAATAATAGTGTCAAAAGTTTTCTTAGATATTTACTTCTTTCTTTCTTTCGTTGTCTCGTTTTCTTCATTTGATTTCCATTCCTCTATTTCTCTGATTCCTGTATCCTGATTTTCCTCATAATATATCTCAATGATATCATTTTGTTGAATAAACACAAGCGTTTCATCATCGGAAAATTTTTCCTTATAAACGTTTCCATTTGTATCTGTAATATATACAAATGTTCCATCTGTAACATTCACATATTTAATATCTTTAACTGTCACGAATTCATGTGCATATTGTTCAGAAAGATTTTCCTTTTTTATCTCTGTGATGATTCCATTTTCTTTCATTAATTTTCTATACGTGTTCAAAGTATCTTTTTGTGTCGTACCAGTTGCAACAATACTATATTTTTTCACATCTACTAATGCATATTGCTTTACAAGATTTCCTTTATCTTTGAGCACCATAAAGTATGTCGGTCTTCCATCAATATTTATTAATGAAGGAAATGCAGCATCATATCCCAGATTCTGTACCTGGCCTTCTGCTGCTTCCATTGCAGAAAACTCTTCTGCTCCCGCCACATTAAAGTAACTTGCTTTTCCTGTCCTCGCATTCACCATTACAAATCCAATATTTGAAGAATCATCAATAACTGATGTCACACCGGTATAAATCCATACGTCATTATCAATTACTTTATAGCCATAGTCTTCTGTTGTCTTTTTGCAGTCTTTCTGACCAATAATACTATTCCAAAAACCATCTGACAACATTCCATACCAATTATATTTTCTTTCTATTAAATCTCCATCATATACCCTGTCTACCCATCTTGGTATCTCGTCTAAATCATACTTCTTACAATCTCCGGTACACGGATCACAGATAACAACTCCATTCACATCAAAACCACCAAACAGACCTATCTTTGCAGTCATTGTCGGGCAGATGTAATAAGGTTTTCCTTCTTCGTCTAACTCAAAATAATATCCTTCAAAGATCGCTGTTGGATATTTGAATCTAAGATGTCTCTGTAAATTATCATTGAACCATCCTGATGGTGTATATTTAATAGGCTTTTCTAACTTAACATAGTCAGCTTCAAAATCTACTGCATCAACCAATACATATCCCGGAATTCCATTTTTTCTATTATTGAACCACTTGAAAAAACCTGCATATTCCAAAGACGCCACTTTCATTGGAGCTCCATCTAAGGCTATCTGATTATAATCTCCACTGATTTCATACTGACTTACTACATCTGACAACGCTCCAATAGCTCTTTGTCCCACTACCTTGGCACTGGCAGTATCCATCAGTGCCACATCTGTTATCGTATCCGTCTGCTTTACTGTATCCTCAAATTTTGTATTGTTAATGTCAATAAGAGAAGAATATCTGCCTGCATTAAAAATTTTTGCAGATATAATGCTGCCTATCACAACAAATAAAACAGCTAATATAATTAAAGCCCCCAAAATCTTTGATAGAATATTGTATCGAAACTCCAATTTTTCTTTATCCGGTATACTTAACGTTAATGCTAAAAACAAAACTGCAAAAAATCCCTGAAACTCCCAAAACTCCATGGAATGAATATTCAGCGATGGTAAAAACGCATAAAATGCGGCAAATTCCAACACTGCAATAATTACCAATGATATTAAAATCTTTTTAACAGGAATCCTTCCCTTTGATATAATATTTCCCATAAATCCACTTGCTCTATACATATACTTTCTCCTTAAAGCAAAAGATTTCACAATATCTGTGAAATCTTTATAAATTTTTATCTGCTATTTCTTTAGTCTGATTTTTGTTTTCTTACTCCATCTGCCATACACAGTTCTTCTACCACTCTTTGCTATAGCTCTGACTCTGACATAATATTTCTTGTATGGCTTTAATCTCTTAAATGTACATTTTGCTTTCTTTACTCGTTTTGTAATAGTATTTTTCTTTTTAAACTTCTTATTCACACAAATCTGCACCTGATAAGAAGCTGCCTTTCTTATCTTTTTAAATGTAATTTTAACTTTTTTTGCTGTGGCTTTCTTAACTGCCTTTTTTATTTTTCCTTTTGCCAGTTTTATATTCTTTATTGTGACAGATGACTGTGTAGTAGTCTCTCTGTCTGTTGTTGATACTACTTTGGTTGTCGACGATTCTGTAATCTGCGCCTCTGTTGTCTGTGCCTCTGTGCTCTGCACTTCCGTTGTCTGTGCCTCTGTGCTCTGCACTTCCGTTGTCTGCGGCTCTGTTGTCTGCACTTCTGTTGTCTGCGCTTCTGTGCTCTGCACTTCCGTAGTCTGTGGCTCTGTTGTTGGTTCCTCTACGAAATATTCCAACTCTGCCTTTTTCGACACAAGACTTTCACTCCCCAGCATATGTACCGCCTCGACCGCTACAATATGAGTCCCTGGAGTAAACCTTTCAGCATAGGCTGATACATTATATCTAGTTGTAGTAATTGGTGTATCATTTATTTTCTCTCCGTCAATATAAAAATTAAACGTAGCAGAAAGATCCGAACCCCATGACCATTCAAAACGCATTTTTCTATTTGTTTCTTTCAAGTCAGTGGGTACGGGAGGTATCCTCGAAATACCAGAGTCTGAAACATAAAATTCTCTGCTTATTTCCAACTTATCATTTCCCATTGTCATCCAAAAATGAATTGTATATAATCCTGCTTCCTGAAAAGTAACTTTCATTTTCTGCTCTTTTGATGTATTAATAATTATTTCACTTTCAAAGGTACTAATAGCTTTCCAAGTATCTCCATCATCTGAATATTGAAAATCTGTCACTTCTGCAGGTCCGGTAATTTCTATATGTCTTATCCCTTTAAAAGATGAACCTGAAACATTATTCGGATAATAACCTATCTTAAATTCTTTAGATGTTCCTATTTTATAATTCGTTGTCTCTATGGACGAATTACTAATTCCAATATTAACCGGCCAGTCTGCTGAACCACTACCATCTCCACCTGCTCCCAAAGCCGGTACTACTGCTGTAATCATTAATGCTATGATTGTTATAATAGAAATAATCTTTTTCCTGTTCATATGCTTTCCCCTTTCTTCTCTATCTTTTAGCATAACATATTCATTTTGCAAATTCTACTATAATAGTAAAAAACCGCTCGATTACTCGAACGGTTTTCTAAGAGGCGACAACCAGATTTGAACTGGTGATAGCGGTGTTGCAGACCGATGCCTTACCACTTGGCTATGTCGCCATGTATTCAGAACTTCTTTATTATAACAAGGGTTCTGTTTATCGTCAAGAATGAAATCACTCCTAACGGAAATGACTCCTACGGGAATCGAACCCGTGTTACCGCCGTGAAAGGGCGATGTCTTAACCGCTTGACCAAGGAGCCATATCTGAATACCTTATGTATTCACAGCGTTAGTAGTGTACCAAATGAATATTGTTTTGTCAACACATTTATACACTAAAAATTCCTGTTATGAACTGCTGAATCATATTATTGTCGTAAATCAGACTTAAAAGCCCATTCTCTGCAATCGCTTTACATACTTCCTGACCCCAGTCTGTCGCACTAAATGCTGTTACAACAATACATAAAATCCAAATAATAATTACTGATTCAAACAATCCTATAATCGCTCCACCAATGGCATTAAAGGTCTTTATCACTGGTAATTTTGCTACAATATCTAATAAGTGCACCAAAATCCTTACTAATATCGTCAGTACAACAAATAACAATATAAAGGTAATTGCACTTAAAATCATGTCCGCTAATGACTCACCAATATAACCTGCAAAAGAGTTTACTTTTAATGAGGCATAACTCTCTTTTGTATTATTCTCATTTAATGAAACCTTTATCTCTTTCGGAAGAGGCAGGTTATCAATAATTTTCTTTTGGGCGCTGACTCCTGACTGGGTCACATTTTCTGCAGTAGCTTCAACATTATCTTTTATATACTTTTCTATCCCTGTCTGCACACTTGTGTATATTGGTGTGTTTTTTAATAATTGTTTTACTGGCGGTGTTAAAAGATTTACAAGCAGCAATACAACAATTACTGAGACCAAAGAAAATGCCATCTTTAACATTCCTCTCTTTAATCCAATGGCAATCATTGCCACCATAAACAAACCAACTGATATTAATAATATATTTCCCATGTTCCCTCCAAACCTGAATTTACAGGTTTCTTTTGTACTCTCTTATTTTAATTTCACTTTTTGAATCTTTGACCTTGTCATAAACAAAAATGTCCGCGAGCCATCTACCGGTATAATTCCATTTATTTCACCTTTAAAGATGGTCTTAAATTTCTCCACACCCTCAAATGAGATTATCTGACAATTCATATCATCATACATTAATACATTATCTCCGGAAAAATCCACGTTGTCATACTCCATTTTTATTTCTGTTTTCATCTTACGTTTTCCGCTCAGATCATAGACCTCAATGCGATATGGATACTTACTGTTATGATTTTCTAAAATAAATCCTAAATACTTTTCACTATAAAATACTTTGTGTATTTCATCTTTTATCTCTACTTCCTCATCCAGCTCTGACTGTTTTCCTATCTTATATACTGAGAAAATATTTTCTCCTACTGCAATTGCTTCATTGTCAGATAAGAACTTTACAATCGGTACAATTGTTTCTTTATATTGTGTATGTTCTCCTGCTATTTTATTTGCAGAATTCTTTCCTGAATTGGAAAAGTTATAAAAAACAATTCTGTTGCCCATTGCTCCATTATGAATCGTAATATACGATACCGCCATTTTTTCTCCATCATCTGATATAGAAAAATCCAACGGATATCCATTTTCGTCTAACAATGTTTTATGAGAAACTAATTTATTTCCTTCCTTATCAAAAACTTCAATATGATTGGCATTCTTATCTTCTAACAAAGCTGCCACAACACCTTGATTCGCTACTTCAACCTTAATAATAGGAAAACTTGTCGTAATTTTTCCCTGTTTTCCATCTTCGTTATAAATGTATATATCGTTACTGTTTTTATCTGCCACCGCAATATAATCCTCACAGATATCTACGATCGGTGTCTTCATCTGATATGATTCATCCCATACAGTCCCTTCATCATCTATATATGATATGCCGTCACCACTATACTTTATGACAAAATCCTGATACGATAGGTATTTACTATTTGAACTGCTGTCCACTTTTATATAATTTAAAACTTTATAATCATCATAACTATTGTAACGTTTATACAAATAAATAGATAAAACGACAATGACTACAATAATAATACCTAAGCCAATTCTAACAGTTACTCTATTTGTATGCGCTTTTATAAAATCCCAAATCTGTGAACCTGGAAAAGACTTTTTAAAATTTCTTACTTTACTTGAATTTATTCGTGCCACAATCCCACTTCCTATTTTCAAATCTATAACGATTATACAATAAGTTGACGATTATGGCACTATCTTTTTTATGGCAGTTTTATTTTTTGACCTTCGATAATTTTATAATCTTCATCAATATCATTATATTTTCTAATTTCCTCCACCATTTGACTGGTTCCATATACTTTCATGCTAATATCATACAATGTCTGACCTTTTTTAACAGTATAAGTTGTACCAGTCACATTATTGTTTACAGGTTTTTGTTTTGATTTTGTAGTCATTTTCTCTATCATACTAGTCGTCTCTATTTCTGTACTCTCAGGTTCCTGCGTAACTGGCTCCGTTTCTCTTCCTATTGTTGTTGTCTGATTAACAGTAGCCAATTGTGTAGTAGCATCCTCACCGTTTAACATCTGATTTACTACTCTTGCCTCTTCGTCCATACTATATCCTGCTAATGTCTGTTTGATATTTTTTAATTCTCCATAATTATTTAACATTACCACAGTAGATAATAGTAAAGCTACAATCAATAATCCACTGATTCCATATGCTACACGTCCCTGTTTTACCGTCTGACCTTCTTCTTTTAGTATTTCTCTAAAACTTTTTGACTCATTCGTTGGTTTTTCTTTTATTTCTACTTTATTGTTTTCTACCGGCTTCTCTTCTCTTTTTTCATTATTCATACTCTTCATATACTTTTTCATTTTCTCATTTTTTTCATAATAGATATAGTATCCCTTTTGCTTTTCAAGTTTTCCACGTCTGCACATATAGAAACTCTCATCGTTCTCTGTTCTATCACTTAAAAAACAAATTTTGTCATTACCAGCAAAATTGTCCATATGCAGCTTTCTAATTCCTTTTAGATCATCCCTCACACGATATGGAACTGACACAAACCAGCCAACAATATCCATACGGCCAAAAAACTTTTTAATGTCTTTATATATATCGGACCAGATATCATCATTAAATATCAGACTATTCTCAATGATATCACGCACTTCTACCATTGCTTTTACAAACACATATGTATTATTTTTCTTTCTTTTTATTTCCCCCAGTAAAACTCCATATTTAATATCATCCGGGTTTTGTGTTTTTTTTCTGAGAAGTGTCATTACATTATCTTCGATATAAATTTTTTGGTTTGAATCATTCTCCCCCATCTGGCGTATGTTTTTAGGAATTATTACATTTTCTTGCTCCTGTGACTCTTTACTGCTATATACCATCTCTATCATGGGCCCCCTCCTTTTCTAAAATACGTCCCAATCATAGCACAGCCGTCTTGTTTTAATTTGTCAAAACCATGTATAGATTCCAAAAACTTTGCGACAAAAAAGACACTGCTTATACAGCAGTGCCCTCCATAATACAATATGTCTTTTATAGTCCCACAACCTGACGAAATACCTCTCCGATAGGCTCATTAATAACCAAATCTGCCCTCTGTTCTTTTTGTGTTCTGCCTTTATTAATTAACACAAGTTTCTTTCCTTTAAAATAATCCACCAACCCCGCTGCCGGGTACACTGCCAAAGATGTTCCTCCTATAATAAGTACCTCAGCCTGTGTAATAGCCTGTACAGAAAGTTGTATTGTCCTTTCATCTAATCCTTCCTCATATAAAACGACATCCGGTTTGATGCCCCCTCCACACTCACATTTCGGTACATCTTTCATTTTATATATCTCATCAAATCCATAAAACTTCCGACACTTTTGACAATGGTTTCTATGCACAGACCCATGTAGTTCATATACCACTTTGCTGCCTGCCATCTGGTGCAATCCATCAATATTCTGTGTTATAACTGCCTTTAGTTTTCCCCTCTCTTCTAATTTTGCCAAAGCTTTATGGGCATCATTAGGTTTAACACCCGGCAATAACATTTTATTTCTATAAAAGCGATAAAACTCTTCAGGATTCTTTTTATAAAAAGTATGGCTTAATATAATTTCCGGCGGGTAATCATATTCCTGATTATATAGTCCATCAACACTACGAAAGTCCGGAACTCCACTCTCTGTAGAAACACCCGCCCCTCCGAAAAATACTATATTATCACTTTCTTCAATTATTTTCTTTAACTCCGCAATTTTCTCATCCATCACAAATATCCTTTCCATGAGTTCATATCATATCAACCTTTTTATAAAACAAAGTATATCATTTTTATCAGCTTTACTCCACAATGAAATCTATATTGGCTATCGTTAATTTATCTCCAGTATGAATCGGCTCAAGATTGTGAGATGATATTTTTTCACCATTAATAAATGTACCATTTGTCGAATTTAAGTCTTCTACATAAAAATCATTTAACTCTTCTACTATTCTCATATGTACTCTGCTCACTACTGCACTGTCAATACAAAAATTACAACTATATTCACTTTTTCCAATAATGTATGGAAACTCTGCAGGTTTAACTTCTATGGGCGTTTCCGTACCAATTGCCTTTAAAACAAGTGATGGTGTCACAAACTGGTTCGTCAACAACATTGTCCTGTCTTCTCTTTGATTATATGGCTCTTCCTCTTCTGCCATCACGAGCATTTCATCTTCTTCCAAATACTCTTTTAAATAATTGTCTTCTTCTATTTCATCTGTTGTTTTATATTTATTTTTCTTTCCAAGCCATATTTGTATGGTTTCTAATATTCCTTTCTTCTTATGTTGCTCATCCGGAATATTAACTTTTATCTTTGTATCTGTCTTTGATTGTTCTTGCTCTTTTTCTTTTAACTTTTTCATATTCTCACAAGCACACTGCAATATATCATGTAAAGTAAAATCCATAGCAAGAGTTAATTGCTGTACCCCATAAGCTATTTGAACCGCTTCCTTGTCATTATGATTTATATATTCTAATAATTTATCAAATAAATCTCTGATTTTTAATTGAAACTCCCCATGCTCTTCTGGAATGTAGCAAAATTCATATTTACCTGTCTGTCGGTTAAAAAATATTAACTCCACATCAAATACAATATTATTAATATTCAATAAATATTCACTTATCTTCTCTGATAAGATTTTTAAATCTTTGATAAAACAATAAAGTTCCTTTCCAGACATCTGTTTTCTGGCAAAAAGGTCCGACAATCTAATTTTTGAAGAGACATTATATTTGATCAAATACTCATTATTCATTTGTTCCATCATTAATGGCACAATACCATCAATATGGTTTTTTATAATCATCTGCAGCCTATAGTCATTTTCGTCAATACTAATTCCCTTTACTATCATCAAGTTTTTGTTTCCATCTTTTATATATGATATTTCCATTAGTTTTCTTCCTTTCTCATATCCATAATTGCCCGTGCTGCATATAAAATTTCTGCATTCATTGTTTTCTGTACTACCAATGTCTCTTCACTATTACTATTTAATATATATTTTAAAAACTGCATGTTTTCATTCTTTTTTATATATACTTTGATTTTAAAACTATTTTCCGTCTCCGTTCTTACCATTTGTGGGCATAATGCAAACATAGATGGCATTACATTTTTACCACAATAAAACGCATGTGAATACATTCCACTTCGAATACTAACAATATCATGCATCCAAAATGACATAAAAATAAATGATGTAATAACAAACATAACAATTGGTACAACAATAGATGCCTCTACTGTTATCATGCCATATTTTACTGTTTTCCACTTACGATACATATATTTCTCCTAATATTATCCATACAATATCTCCTGCCAACAAAAACGGAACAAATGGTACTGTGCTTTTTATATTTAATCTTTTAGTTAACAGCATAACCATTGAGAAAACACAACAGATAAATAAGGCTAAAAACAATATTTTTACAACATCTTTTGCATGTAATATTCCTGTCAATGCTAACATTATGAATATATCACCATACCCTATCGCCTGCTTCGATATGAATGAAATCAATAGTAATACCATACACAAACATAAACCCTCTATAAAAGGCTGTACCTGAAACTGTGATAAATGAATTTTTATTATAATTGCAATTAAATAATTTATAACACATATATTTTGATAAACTTTTTTTGTTTTTATGTCCACAATTGCACATCCAAGTAAAAATCCACTGCTCCATATTTTAAATAACACCCTTAGTTTATCCTCCCGAACATCTGCTGCAAGGTTTTCTGTTTCCCACTTCACTTTTATCTATAATAATAATATTTCGTAGCAGCCCACTACACATCAAACTACTATGAAATTTATCACCATCTTCTGTTACAAATATATCTGTTGCCAGCGTTTGTTTATTTCCTAAACATATAGCACACCTTTTATATTTTACTCCATAACAATTTCTTTCTTCATCCAGTTGACTATAATTTATTTTTCTTATGCTCAATGACAAATGACTACATTCTTTTGTCACATGATACACCTTTCCGTATTTTGTTATGTAAACTAACTTTTGTTGCTTTGTAATATCACAACCTGTCCAGTCTTTTACCCTGCATCGTTCCGTTATTTTTATCTTCTTCCCTATCCAAGGAACTTTATAAACAAATCCTGATATAATATCTATGACATCTATCTGATTCTCTTTTACACTTAATTGATTAAAATTTACTTCTTTTTCTAATTCTCTTGTATACTGTTGATAATTTGTAATTTTACCCACTGTCTCTTTATAAAATTTTAATTTTGCCATAGCCACAGCTGTATTATTTACTTTTATCTGATATGACAACTGCTTATTTAAAAGTGACATATAGCCCAGAATAGAAAATGCCATTAATAAAAACAACGTAGTCACAATAGCAGCCTCCAAAGTAATACTTCCAGAGGAGGTAAATAAATATACCCTTTTTCCTTGGGACATTTCGGTTTTTTCCATTCTTTCATTTGTTTTTGGCCTTTGTACTCGGAGAGAACCACATCCTAATAAATTATTATCACTATGTACAACAGGTTGGAAAAAGGGCATATCTATTCACCTCCTCTAATATTGCATTTTACTTTCCACATAAAATTTATAAGTACCTATTTTTTCTCCCAAAAAATTTATTATAAATGGCATAGAAATGAACAGCGGTTCCGCCTCATATTGTGCTTGTATCTGAAAACCCGAAAAACATTGATTCATCTTAAACGACTGGTTGTAGTTCTTTTTTATATTTACCTGAATAAGATCCATCATTCAAAACGCAATTTTGCTCATTCGTTCCTTCATGAGCAAAATATAGCAAAATTGCTTATAATCTATTGCCGACTTTTTTTCTGACCCTTTTGTTTCATTACAAATCAAATTATGAATCCCCGTATTCCAATTTTTATTATTTTTGATAACATCGATTTTCTTTCCACTCATTAAAATTTTCACATCATGAATTGCTTCTGCTAATGCCCATGCCTCAACCAATACTGCTTTTATTACCGGTTCTAAAAATGGAAGCCCTATTGCAGTAGTTGCAGACGCGGCAATTGTAGAAAGTTTTGTCATTTTATCTTTATCTGTGAGAATATAAGCCAAGGTTGTTATATTTCTAATTCCTGCCATCTGCTCTACGGTAGTCGCTAAATTACTGTGATCCGTATCCTTTCCTGCAATAATATATTCGAGTTCATACTTTAAATCAGTATTGTTTTTGATACTGCAATAATTTCCAAATTTCATTCCTCCATATAAAATCACCTTTGCTTTATCTATTGCACTGCATGACAAATCAGTTTTGTCTGTTTCTTTATTTGATGGCAGATCTGAATCTGATATAGCAGCCGAAGAAATATTAGAAGAATCGTCAATTACCATTGACAGAATACCTCTCTCCAGAAAGCGTTTTGCACTTTCATAAATACCTTTATTCTTTTTATCCTCTTCTGATATCACATTCACTTTCAATTCTTTTATCTTTTTTTGAATTTCTTTTGAGATATCTACCCATTTATCCTCAAATCTGCTAGAATCCATAAGCTCTTCTTTCTCTATCCTGTTCTTTATTTGTTCTAGTATATTAAGGTTAAAATCCATATAATCATTACCCTGAATCTCCTTATATTCTTTAACAATATCTTCTCTTTTTTCTTGATAGGATTCTATCATTTCAATAATTTGATTCACTTTTTTAAGAAATTTTGTTCTCTTTCTTTCAGTTGCAAATTGATTATTCATATTATTATTTTTCATGTTACATAATTCATTATTAATATCATCAACGATTTTACTAATATCCGAATTTTCTTTTACATTAATCATATCTTCGGCCGTATCGTTTCTTTCTTGATAATCATTATTTTGTGAATATAAACTAATCAACTTATTTACTGATTTTGTGGTAACTGCATATTTCATATAAGATAAAATCTGCGCTATGAATGTTTCACCACCATTATGTCCTACATACTGCACTTGCCTGATTTTAATGTCTCGAATCCGTGTAGCCATAATATTTGTTGTAGTAAAATTCAAATCTGCCTGTTCTATATTAGCTTGTATGTATTCCATTAGCTGCTCCTTTAATGTTTTTTCTTCCCATACAAGTAATATTCCATAATCTTTATACACCTGCCTGGCATATCCAGCCAAAACAGAATCTGATGCCAAATGTGTAAATGCCTTACATTCTGTCTGCACTACATTAATTCGTGTAGACTCTATAATAATACAAACAAGTAATAAGACACTTATAAGCACCAAACTTAAATATATTGTAATACTTCCTTTTTTCATACTTAAAATGCTTGTATCTGTGTTTTAATTGATGTGTATATACTATTAGCTACCCCACTTATTTGATTTTTAAACACAAACGCCAACCCCACTAAAACTAATATAATTAACACAACTTCAATAACACCCATTCCACTCTCATCATTTAATATTTCTTTTATTTTTTCTTTCATTTTTCTCCTCTCTCAAAAACCCATTGACATAAACGCTGGTACCATGATAATTACAATAGAAATAAGTAACATTATTACCATAGGGCCTAACAACTTTGTAGAAATTTGTCCTCCACTTTTTAATATATTATTCTTTTTCTCATTCATCGCCTCGTTCAACTCACTTTTCAAAATAATTGATAAGTCCTTTGTTCCTCTACGCATATTCTGCTCAATCAGACCTGCCAGTTTTATAAAACAATGTAATCTGCACCTTTCACCATACTCATTTATTGCCACACTTTCCGATACACCACTTTTTATTTTATTCCAGCACATTATTAATTCTTCATATGCGTAACGATAAAGAGACTTTTGCTCTTTCTTTTCCTCCTCATAAGCTTTAACCATTTTCTCGATAACACCTTTCATGGACAGTCCCGTTCCATAATATAAAAGAAGTTTACTTACAATTTCCGGATAGTCATTCTGCATCTGCCGGTCTCTTTCTTCCACCTCCTTTTTTAAATCAATATCTTTTAAAAGAAATAATAAAATTGCAACAATAAACCCCAATGGTAATATAAAACTGCTGATTTCCGATGTAATCTTCTGATATTTAATTTTTTCCCCGTCTATTTTTTTAGGAAGTTCTACTCTTTCCTGATGCATCTGATTTTCATCTATGTATGTTTGTAATTTATCCGCTCTACTGCTTTTTTGCACTGGCGGAAAAACATTTGCAGCAAAACTATAATCGTATGTTGTTTTGTCCAAAGTCATTGTTGCTGTCAAAATGACCACTTCGCCCTGTGGTGCTATATTTTCTGATAAAGTTCCATCATAATCAATCTTTTCACTGTCACTAATACTCCATGAAATCATTATCTGTTCCTTACCGATACCTGTTACAAGATTAAGTTTTTTATTTACACGATTTAAACTTTTGTTTTTATCTAAGACCTTTTTTAATAATTCATTCTTTCTTTTTTGAAATATGTCTTCTATCTGTTGTTTTGTATATTGCTTTCTTGCAACATAGATTGTTACTTGTTCTTTCTGTCCATCTTTATCCTGTAATTCAAGACGATACTCTCTATCCTGTGAAGGACTTCTAGTAACTGCATCGATATGTCTCTGCTCTGTTTTTTCAGAGATACCTACTGCCAATGTTAGTAAAAATGCTATTTCTATTACAACAATACAGATAGAAACTTTTTGAACATGATACAAATACACGTCTCTTTTAATATCTTCCCTAACTATTAATTTTCTGAATGCCTGATTGACTTTTAAATTTTTCTCTAATACCCTTTTAGGAATATGATCCACAATAAACATGGAAATTCCATAGAGAAACCAGAGCTTATGTCTTTTCTTCTGAATATTTTTTCTTTTTTTTATCTTATATCTACACAACATAAGAACGAAAAGATTTAAAATCACGATTCCAACAAATGCAATAATAATCAATGTTCCCCCCCCTATTCCTGATTTATGGAGCGTATAATTTTTTCTCCCCAGATATATGCTGCTACGTATGCTGCAATACATCCTGTCATAATCAATCTCCCAAATAATGTTTCATACATAATATTTAGAAATCCTGGGGATGTTAGCGTAATATAAACGATTATAAAAATAGGAATGATTGTCATTACTTTCTGCTCCATACGTTTCTCTGTTATCGCTGCATATATTTCTTCCCGGGTTTCTTCTTTTAAGACAATGTCATCTGTAACATTTTTAATAATTTGTGTCATATTTCCACCTGTTTTTTTTGAGACACAGAATACTTCCGCAAATACTTTTGCATTTTTCAATTTTATTCTATTTGCAAAATCTCCAATCACTTTTTCTGTTCCGACATTTAATTTCAACTGGGATATCATGATTTTTATTTCACTGCATATCACACTGCTTTTTCCATACAACATTCCCATATCTTTATAACTTGCCTGTATCGCATTTTCTACAGAATATCCTGTTTTTAATCCATCAGAGATGGAAATAAGCATATCTTTAAACTC
Organism: uncultured Eubacterium sp.; assembly: GCA_948759685.1. Next base: position 4,378 of record CAQBGY010000005.1, on the reverse strand, counting down.
TCTCTCCAAAACATTTCTCTTTTTTTCTAGTATTTGTTCTTTTCGTTCTCTATATAGAACCGCCGTTATTGGTGTTAAAATAAATCCCGCCAGAAAATTTCCATAAAATATTTTTCCCACTAAAAATATTACCAGTTCAATAACTATAACATTTAATATTTTTTCAATCTTTGAAATTCTCATTACATATCCCCCACATCCATACCATAGTCTTTTAGTTTTTTTGTGTTTTGTAATCTGCCTGTTTTTATCAATCCTTCACTTTGCAATTCGTATATTTTGTTCATCTGAATCTCATTATTTACATACCCCTGTACTTCGTTTACTTCAACAACTTTCCTTGATTTATCCGGCATTCTGGACAGATGAACAATAATGTCTATTCCTGATGCTATTTGTGCTCTTACCGCATTCAGTGGTATTTCCATTCCCATGAGTACCATCGTCTCCAACCTTGCCAGCATATCCTTTGGGGAATTTGCATGACCAGTACTCAGAGAACCATCATGACCACTATTCATTGCCTGCAGCATATCCAAAACCTCATGTCCTCTTACCTCTCCTACAATAATTCTGTCAGGACGCATTCTTAATGATGTTTTTATCAAATCCCGTATAGTAATCTCGTTCTCTCCCTGACTGTTTGCCTGCCTTGTCTCTAATCTCACTATATTTTTTATGTTCTTTAACTGCAGTTCAGCCGAATCCTCTATCGTCACTACCCGCTCATCCGCCGAAATAAAATTTGATAATACATTCAAAAATGTCGTCTTTCCAGAACCTGTTCCTCCACTTACAAAAATGTTATAACCGGAGACTACTAACTTTTTAAGAAAATCCGCTGCTTCTACTGTTATCGACTTCCACTTTATTAACTGTTCTATAGTTATCTGCTCTTTTGCAAATTTTCTAATTGTAATTACAGCACCATCCAAAGCAATTGGCGGAAGTACTACATTGACTCTGGATCCATCTGACAGTCTGGCATCAGCAATGGGATTTGACTCATTAACTCTTCTATTTGTGTTACCAACTATCTGTTGAATGATATCATGCAGTCTCTGGTCAGAACCAACACAGCCACTATAGCGCTCAATTCTCCCCTCCTTTTCAATGAATATATGATCTTTACCATTAATCATAATCTCCGTGACGTTTTCGTCTTCGAGTAAATCTTCTATTACTCCTAAACCTCTTATTGAATTAAATATATCCTGATGAATTCTAATCCTCTGTTCAATGGTAATATATTTATATTCAACTTCTCTTTCTATCACCCGGTCTATTATCTCATGCAGTTCCTGTTCATCAGCCTCTCTCGTCATATCAATAGACTGCAGAACCTGTTCACGTATCATTTCTTTGTCTAAATTCACTATGCCGCCTCCTTTAATATAGAACGTACATAGTCGCCAAACTCATTCCACAGATATCTGTCAAGAAAACTCTCATCCTCTATATCCATATGTAACCGGGGCATGTTGACTTTAATAATTTTATCAATTATTTCACTATTTTCGCTTCTTACTAAATATTCTTCAAATGCTGATATTTTCATGGAAGATACCATATCATTTATTGTCGGCATATATACCTTACTGCATATGTCCAAAATTGAAAAAACATCTGCCACCACACTGCTTAAATCAATAACAATCTTTTCATACATACCAGTAGCTGCGACACTTTTGATTAATTCTACCCAACCTCCAGTATCAATATTTCGTAAATCTTTTGAATAAACTAAAGGTGGTATATAATCTAACTTGTGTATTGTGTTTACAATTGCTTTTAATTTTATAGGTAATATATCCGGACTTTGTTTATAAAAATACATTAAATCTGATAAGTCTCCTTCATAACTCTGATGAAAGATTTTATCAAAGGCTGAAAATTCCTCCATATTTATATATAAAGTTGTAAAATCGTTTGCCAGAATCTGTCCCAACGTTAGGGACAAAATTGTCTGCCCTATTCGTTTGACAGGCGAATACACTGCAACTATTTCTACACTTTGTGAGATATTTGTTACTATATTTTCGCAATTATGTACTTCAACAAAATAATCTAATACTTCTCTTATAATTCTCTCTGACGATTGATATTTATATATTGATGCGTATCCAATATATTCTGAAAAAATTTTACCATTTGACAGCAATATAATTTTTTCAATATCCTCATCCTCTAACTCCTTTTCCATATCAGTTACGGAGATAAGTAAAATATCAATATGATGTTCTTTCAAATATTCATATAGTGCATTTTTATTTGTAAACGCTACTGTTTTAAAAGGCATATTTTGTTTTTGATGAATATACTGCATTAAACTATCAGCATAACCTGACTCTAAATCATAAATTGCCAAAATACCTCCACCCACTATATCACTTCCTCTCTCTTGGGATTGTTCTCACATTATATAAAACCTTTTTAATTTTGTCTATACATTTTTCGTGACTTTATTTATATTTTAAAAAATGTTACATTTTTGGCAACTTGACACATTCTTATTTCATGATATACTTCTATGTAGTATTAAAAACTACGTGTTGTGGTTTTTGTCGATTTTTGGAAGCTTGGAAGGAGATTTATATGGGTAAAAGAACAAAACTATCAGACAGAGAATTACCTGATTATTCAAAAGGGGAAGAAATCTTCAATATGGTTTCCCACATTGTAGGTGGTGCTTTAGGTATTGCGGCCCTGGTATTATGCATAATTACTGCTGCCAAAGCCGGCAGCGCCATTGGTGTGGTTTCCAGTTGCATTTATGGAACAACGCTGATACTGCTTTACACAATGTCCAGTGTTTATCATGGGCTCCGTCCCGGTATGGGCAAAAAAGTGATGCAGGTATTAGACCACTGCACAATTTATTTTTTAATTGCCGGAAGTTACACCCCTGTTCTACTTGTTGCAATGAGACCCAAATATACTATTCTTGCATGGACACTATTTGGTATTGTTTGGGGTTGTGCTATTTTAGCCTGTACCCTGACTGCTGTTGACTTAAAAAAATATAGTATTTTCTCTATGATTTGTTATCTTGCAATGGGTTGGACCATTATATTCTTTATCAAACAGACTTATGATGTAATGACTTTGGGTGGTGTTCTTTTCCTTGTAACTGGAGGTATTGCATATACCATTGGTTCCATTCTCTATGGTCTGGGCAAAAAAAAGAAATGGATGCATTCTATTTTCCATCTCTTTATCATTGCCGGAAGTGTTCTTCACTTTTTTGCAATTATATTCTATGCATTATAAACTTGAAACTTTTTATTAATAAATCTTATATGAAAATAAGAAGTGCCACATTTGCCAATTACACAAAGTTGGCAAATATGACACTTTTTAGTTGCAATTCTTTTCTAATAATATCTTTTTCTTCTGCGTCTTCTATACATTTCATTTAGTAACAAAACCATTATTATGTCCTTTAACCACTGGTCATCAGGGTATTTTGTGCATTTATCTCCTTCTGTACATTCACTCTCTTCCTGTTTTATCTTAGCAAATATTCTATTAACTATCTGTAACACACCTAATTTATCCGGATATTCATCAAACATCATACTTCCGGCAAACTCTTGTCTATCGCTCTCAAATTCAACAAGTTCCTGTATTCTGGAAAATGTCAGAGGATACATTTCTTTTACATAATCAATGTCTCTGTCCTCTGCCATTCCCCATTGTCCATAATAAATGCCTGTTACTGCATTTCCCTGAACGTAAAAGGGTACGTATCTGTAATCCATAAGCCATCCTATTCGTTTATCATTTTATAATATTCAATATGGCTTATATGCGTTCTTGTTTATAATTATTTTTACAATTTTATCTTAATTTCTTTATCTGATTTCTCGTATGGAATATAAGCAACCCCTGCTGCAGCCATCATTCTCTTAGATGCTTTAACCGCTGATGTATCACCATATTTATCATCACCATAGATAACTGTTTTGATACCACACTGGATGATTGCTTTTGCACACTCGTTACATGGAAATAATGTCACATAGATTTTTGCACCTTCCAAACTGCCGCCACGATAATTTAAGATGGCATTTAACTCGCTGTGTGTTGTATAAAAATATTTATTATCATATGGATCATCACTTTCTCTATTCCATGGAAATTCATCATCGCTGCATCCAATTGGCAGACCATTATATCCCATAGACAAAATTTTATTATCCTGGCTGACAATACATGCACCTACTTGCGTATTAGGGTCTTTAGAACGTAATGCTGATAATGACGCTACTCCCATAAAATATTCATCCCACGCTATGTAATCCTGTCTTTTACTACTCATAATTTCTCCTTATATAATAAATTTAGGTTGATAAAGGTAACCTATAACCCTTTATTA
>CAQBGY010000004.1 GCA_948759685.1 uncultured Eubacterium sp. | reverse complement strand
AGGCGCTGGCCGGTAACTGCCCCTTATAGGGGCGAGCAAACCACCCGTTTGACGGATGGTCATGATTATAATAGAAAACTCAGAGTGATTTTCTATATAATAAAATACTCCGCAAAATCACAGAGGCACACAATGCTAGTTGTTCTTTCGAACCCGTGCCTCGCGAGAAAGTTTGTAAGAGAGCATTTTGTTCTAATATTTGAAATTTCATACAGATTGACACCAGGAGGCAAGAATATGATACAATAGAAATCAAAATATTAGAAAAAGAGGAGAGTATTGTAAAGCTGATAATGGACTTTTATAAGGAGAACCAGCTTGACGAACAAGACATAACCATGACATTTGAACAATTTATACAGAAATTTAACATAGAACTAAATCAACAACAACTTGAAGCGGTACAGTCTGTTGATTGCCCAACCCTTCTTCTGGCAGTTCCGGGCAGCGGAAAGACCACCGTGCTGGTTACCAGACTTGGCTATATGATTTATTGCTGCGGAATTCATCCGGAGCAGATTCTTACCGTAACATATACAGTCTCAGCTACAAAAGATATGCGAAAAAGGTTTGCAGATATATTTGGAAGCGAACTGGCAGACAGACTGGAGTTTCGAACTATTAATGGAATCTGTGCAAAAATAATTAGTTATTATGGAAAATGCGTAGGCAGGAAAGCATTTGACTTAACAACAGAAGAAGGGTATAAGACAAAATTATTATCATCAATTTATGTAAACATGTTAGAGAAATATCCTACAGAGAATGATTTGAAAAATATCAGCACACAGATTACATATATAAAAAATATGATGCTTTCTGAGAGGCAGATAGAAGAGTTAGGGGAGCAGGAAGACATTCCGTTGCTAAAAATATATAAAGAATATTGTAATGAAATGCGTCGCCAGTCTTTGATGGATTATGATGATCAGATGGTATATGCATTGACAATGCTTAAGAATGCATCGGAAGTTTTAGAACATTTTCAGGAAGTATATCAATACATTTGTGTAGATGAGGCACAGGATACATCTAAAATTCAGCACGAGATTATTGCATTGCTTGCAAAGAAATATGAAAATTTGTTTATGGTTGGAGATGAAGACCAAAGTATTTATGGATTCCGGGCAGCATATCCGGAAGCATTATTATCGTTTGAGAAGAATTATGAAAAAGCAAAAGTTCTTTTAATGGAAGAGAATTTTCGGTCAAACGCAAAAATTGTAGAAGCAGCAGATCAGTTTATTCAGAAAAATGAATTACGTCATGAAAAACATATGACAGCATTTAAAAGTGAAGGAAGAGACATTCAGAATATTCCGATAAAAAGCCGTAGGGCTCAGTATACATATTTAGTCAAAGTTGCAGGGAACTGCTTAATGGAAACCGCAGTATTATATCGTGACAACGAGAGTGTTCTCCCGGTAGTAGATTTATTGGAACGGAAAGGAATTCCGTATAGAATTAAAAATGCAGATCTGACATTTTTCTCTCACAGGGTAGTTCTTGATATAGAAAATATTATTAAATTTGCAGCAGACCAGACAAACACAGAATTGTTTATGCAGATTTATTATAAAATAGGTACCTATATGAGTAAATTGGCTGCAATAGAGGCATGTAGAATCAGTGAAGAAAAAAATATATCTGTGTTAGATGCTGCATTGAATTTTGGAAAGATACCGCCAGGGACACAGAAAGGAATAAGGTCTGTGCAAACCCATATGAAAGGTCTGTTAGAGGAGAGAGCAGATAAAGCAGTTTATAGAATTGCACACTTTATGGGGTATAATGAATATTTGGAGAGAGTTCATATTAAATCAGACAAGGTTCAAATATTAGAGGCAATTGCAGCGAATGAAACATCAGCACTTAGATTTGTTGAGCGGTTAAAGGAACTTTCACAGTTAATAAAAGAAAAAACATTTGATCCAGATTGTAACTTTATATTGTCAACGATACACTCCAGTAAAGGATTAGAGTATGATAGAGTTTATTTGATGGATGCCAAAGACGGAATTTTTCCTGAAAAAGTGATAACAAACCCTAGAAAAGCCTCAAAAGATGAATTGAAAATATATGAAGAGGAGCGAAGATTATATTATGTTGGAGTTACGAGGGCAAAAGAGGTTTTATGTATTTTTAGATTCATAGAAGGGGCAACTTTTACCGATGAACTTTTGGGGTTAGATATCAGAACCGGTAATGTAAAAGTACAAAGAAAATGTTCCTTATCGCAGGCAAATGCATTACAAAAGAAACAAGGACAGAATAAGGTAACGCAGACAGAATATCTTGAAAAACTTCGGGAAATACAAGAAACAGGATTTGTAAGACATAAAAAATATGGGCAGGGAAAAGTTCTTTCTGTAAATGGAGATGTTCTTGAAATTGCCTTTGAAGACAAAACGACAAAATGTATGCTTCGGTTTATGATGGAGCATGAATTGCTATTATAAAAGGAGTATATGTATGAAGCAATCAAAACAGCAGTTAGTAAAAATTTTAAGAGAAATTGATAATAAAAGTTATCCATTATACAAGCAGCTAAAGGGAAGTTACGACATGACGGATTTTATTCTTTTCATTGAAAGGGTGCAGGGAGATCCCTTTGCATCTCCTTCTATGATAAGTGTGGAAGTTACACCAGCAAAAGCAGATTTTCCAAAAGACTTGTATGATACCATGGAAAAGAAAGTGGCGTTGGAAGACCAATTACTCAGGCAGTTTGCAGGGGAACTTCGAAAATATTCTTTTCAGGCTAAAGGATCCGGAAAGTCAGGATTTATGGGAGCAGTGGTTCCCGGGCCTGAGATCTTAAAACGTACTGGTTGTGAAATTAGTGACGATGGAGCAGTGCGTGTGTGTTTTGAGGCAGGCTTTCCTGCGAATGGAAGGAGAATTCAGAGTAGACAGCTGGAGAAAATGCTTGTAGAGTTTTTGCCAAGGGTTGTCTCTAATACGTTGTATTATGACAAGACGAAAGAGAGGCAATATAGGCAGGTCGCTGAACTGGCAGAGGATCAGAGGTTTATTCGTGGAGAATTAAAGAAGAGAAATCTTGTCGCATTTGTGGCAAATGGAGCGATACTTCCAAGAGAATCCGGAGTGAGCAGTAGACCCATGAAGCAGGCAGTAGCGTTTGAATCTCCAAAATCTTTAGAGATAACATTACAGCTTCCCAACAAGGGAGAAATAAAAGGAATGGGAATCCCACAGGGAATTACCATGATTGTTGGAGGTGGATTTCATGGAAAATCCACGTTGCTTAAGGCGTTGGAAGTTGGAGTATATAACCATGTTTTTGGAGATGGACGAGAGTATGTAATCACAGATGAATCGGCAGTAAAACTTCGTGCAGAGGATGGACGGAGTATTCAGCAGGTGGATATTTCTATGTTTATTAACAATTTGCCTAATGGAAAAGATACTTCTTGTTTTTCTACAGAAGATGCTAGTGGAAGTACTTCCCAGGCAGCAAATGTTGTGGAGGCTATGGAGGCAGGCAGCAAATTATTTTTAGTAGATGAGGATACTAGTGCGACGAATTTTATGATTCGTGATGAGCTGATGCAGAAAGTGGTTCATAGCAATATGGAGCCAATTACACCGTTTTCACTTCGTGTAAGACAGCTCTACGAAAAAGCACATATTTCAACAATACTTGTGGCAGGGAGTTCTGGAAGTTATTTTTATGAGGCAGACCACATAATTCAGATGAAGGAATATCAGCCGGAAGACATAACAGAGATGGCGAAAGCTGCAGCACAGGAATTTGCCATATTAGAAAATGATAATAAGTCATTGGAGAATGAAAAAGTTTCTGAACTTTTGATTCCGAATTTTTCAAAAACACGTATATGGTTGAAGAAAGCAGATATGAGAGACCGTGTAAAAATGAAAGTTATGGGCAGAGACAGCATCTCTATTAATAAAGAAACAATAGATTTGCGTTATGTAGAACAGTTGGTTGACACAGGACAGTTGGCAGGAATAGCAAATATTGTCTGGTATATACGCACACACTTACTTTCAGAGGATATGTCTATGACGGAAATGGTAAATCAAATTGAAGAACTTTTGAAAACTTCTGGATTTGAAAAAATCTGTGCAGGAAGAGTTTCGGGGAATTTAACAGTTCCAAGAAGACAAGAAATATTTGCATGTATGAATCGGTGGAGATATTAAAAATGAAAAACTTATTCTTGTTCATTTATTCTAGTCCAATCTCCCTGAACGTGATACAATGGGACTATAAAATTTTCAGAAAGGAAAAGTATAACCCAATTACCATAAAGTGGATAGTTGTATTATACGAGAACACACATGATAGAGGTAAAAGAATACAGAGGGCATATTAGAAACTGGGAGATGCTCTGCCATGAATTAGAAATATACGATGCATTGGGCTTTCCTACTGAAATATTAGAGAATGAGGGGGCTGATGATAGCCCAGAGCAGGGAATTATGGCAGCTTCTGTCACTGAAATGCCAAGTGAGAATAAGGTCATGACACGCAGGGAGCGTGAGGAAACAATCCTTATAAAAGCATACGAAAAATGGGGATGCGATATGGCAGACCATATTTATGGTATGTTTGCTTTTGCAATATGGGATGATGAGGAACAGAAACTGTTTTGTCTGAGAGACCAGTTTGGAACAAAACCTTTTTACTATTATGTAACAGAAGAAGGAAAACTGTTATATGGCACGACGATCAGACAGATTATGGAACAGCCGGGATTTGTGAAAGAACTGAATGAGGAAATGCTGCAGTTGTATCTGAGCCTGACATATGGAGCAGGAGAAGATACATTCTTTAAAGGTGTAAAGAAATTACTGCCGGGACGCTACATGATTTGGCAGGATGGTAAGATGGAGATTGTCCGTTACTGGAAACCGGAGTTTCATCCGGATGAAAGTAAGTCGCTTGAAGATTGGGCAGACGAGATACATACGACCATCAGGGAGATTATGCCGGAAGTGAAAGAAGAGAATGAAGTGGCAGTTTCCTTTTTATCAGGTGGTGTGGATTCTTCTTATGTACTGGCAATGTCTGATATTCAGACAGCAGCAGCCTGTGGTTATGAAGAGGAACGTTTTGATGAGTCTGTGCTGGCAGCAAAGACTGCAGAACTTTTGGAACGTGATTTTAACAGAAGAGTTATAAGTCCTGAAGAGTATTTTGAGATTGTACCTTATGTAATGTACAATATGGAACAGCCTTTGGGCGATGCTTCCGCAATTGTTTTTGCATTGGGATGCAGGGCGGCAGCAGAGAAGGCAGATATCTGTTATTCAGGAGAGGGAGCAGATGAATTTTTCGGTGGGTACAATATGTACCGCAATGCGGAGCGTTACGGAGAAAACTTAAAGACCTTTTATGTAGGAAATACGAACATTATGAAAGAGGATGAGAAAAAGAAAATCCTCAAACACTACAATGAAAATGTGTTACCAATAGACTTAGTGAAAGACATATATGAAGAGACAGAAGAATTAGACCCATTGTCAAAGATGTCGAATGTAGATATTCAAATCTGGCTGGAAGGTGACATTTATTTAAATGTGGACAAGATGAGTGAGGCGGCAGGTTTAGAAATCAGAATGCCTCTTACAGACCGAAGAATCTTTGATATTGCTTCACGTATGCCATCAAAATATAAAGTAAACGAAGAACAGAACAAGGTGGCATTCCGAACAGCAGCAGCTAATGTGTTGCCGGAGGAAATTGCTTTTAGAAAGAAACTTGGATTTATTGTGCCGATTCGTATCTGGATGGCAGATGAGAGATATAATCAGGATGTACAGAGATTGTTTAGCAGTGATATTGCAGAGAAGTTCTTCCATGTGGATGAAATCAAGGCGATTTTCGATGAGTATATCGGAGGAAATTCGGATAACTGGAGAAAAGTGTGGACGATTTATACCTTCTTGGTGTGGTATGAAGAGTATTTTGTGAAAAGATAGATGAAATGAATTTGAGTACAAATGTGATTGACTTCATAATCAATAGATAGTATCATTTGATTATAAGATTTATAAGTGATCACAATAAGTTTTATAGTCTTAAAAAAATAGGGGGAACACAATATGAAAAAAAGATTTAGAAAATTAGTATCATTAGTATGTGTGTCGGCATTGGCGGTATCAATGCTAACTACATATTGCACAGATGTGAAAGCAGCTGCAGTATCCGGACATGAATTGAAGAATCCTGTGAAAGAGGATTCTAATACAGAATGGGACTGTGTCTGGTTTGGAAGTTATCCACAGGCAGAAGTTGTACCATCGGGTATGTACACTGCAATAGACAATGATTTGCTTCAGGATGGAGATGTTATTGTATCAGAAGAATTATATGATAAATTAAATAAAGCAAAAGATATGGATTGGAATGAAAATGGAGATATCAATCTGGACGGTACATATTATAGACGAATAAAAAAGTCTGATGCCACACCTTGTACAGTAATTAGTTCTGGACCAATGGGTAAAATAATGACGGCATATCAATGGAATAGTGATTCAGAATATCATTATTTTAAATATGAACCAATTAAATGGAGAGTATTGGATATAACGGGAGATGTTGCATTATTATTGGCGGACCAGGGATTGGACAATCCGGCGGAGAGCAAGAAAGTTAGTTATTGGAACGAATCAGCAGTTAGAAGCTGGTTGAATGGTGATAGTAGTGATACTTTTATAAAAACAGCATTTAGTGCGGCAGAAAGAGCTGGCATAAGGACTTCTCAAATCACAGAAAATCAGACAGTTTTATCTGATAAAATATTTTTATTATCGGAGTCTGATGTGATAAATGAGTCATACGGTTTTAGTAATGATGATACCAGTTTGGACAGAGCAAGATGGAGTAGAAGCAGCACTTTTTCTAAAGCAATGGGAACACACATAAATAAAGAATTTAAATCTATACCATATTATGGATGCAGTTCATGGATGTTACGTTCTGCTAAGTATAACGCTGCAAGCAGGAGCGGCCCGGCGAATTATCAGCAACGGTGCGTTGGATCAATGGGAAATGTTGTTTATACGTTGCCTGATTATACAAACTTAACGCGTGGATGCAACTCTGTTCGTCCGGTTTTGCGTCTTGATGTTTCAGCTTCGTCTAGAGTATGTTCCTATGCAGGTACAGTAAATAGTAATAGATAGAAGGTAAATAAATGCAATAATGCTGTCTGGAGTAAATAAAAAATTCCAGGCAGTATTTTGTTATAAAAAAGATAATACAATAGTTTTTATAAGGAGTGACAATTATGAAAAAAATAGCAGTACTTACCAGTGGTGGTGATGCACCGGGAATGAATTCAGCGATTCGTGCAGTTGTATATAGTGCAAAACAGTTTGGAATACAGGTGATAGGAGTTCTGCGTGGATATGACGGATTGATAGACTGGGAGACAACACCTTTGGGACTTGATGAAGTAAGAAATATTAATAATCAGGGTGGTACAATTTTATACACTAGTCGCAGTGAGCGATTTTTACATACAGAATATAGAAAACAGGCAGCAGAGAATCTTAAGCAGAACAATATTGATGCTGTTGTGGCAATCGGTGGCGATGGAACGCTTCGTGGAGCAATAGATTTTCAAAATGAGGGAATCCCTGTGATATGTATTCCGGGAACAATTGACAGAGATGTGGCATGTACGGAGTATACTTTGGGATTTGATACCGCGGCAAATACAGCGACAGAAGCGATTGATAAAATAAGAGATTCTTCAGTATCTCATGGTCGCTGCAGTGTGGTGGAAGTGATGGGAAGAAAGCGCGGTTATATTGCTCTGTGGGCAGGAATGGCTACTTCGGCAGATGCAATTATTCTTCCGGAAAAATGGAATGGAGATTTTGATAGTGTTATTGATGCGATAAAGCAGCGTCATGCAGATGGCAGGGACAGTTATCTGGTGGTCGTAGCAGAAGGAGTTACAGATGCACCAGAACTGGCAGAAATGATTCGGGAAAAGACCGGCATTGAGTCAAGAGTATCAGTACTTGGATATATTCAGCGTGGGGGAAATCCCACTGCGAAAGATAGGATGTATGGCTCATTGATGGGGGCCTATGCGGTAGAGATTCTTAATAGTGGTAAGAAGAATAGAATTGTGTCGATTAAGAATGATAAACTGGTTGATTATGATATAACAGAAGCATTAGCGATAGAAAATAACCAGTTAGATTCATTTCAATATAAGATGAGTTTGAGATTGTCAGAATAAAGAGAGAAATATATATAATACCTCAAAGAGCTGTGTAGTAGTTCTTTGAGGTATTTTATAATATTCAGCCTTGAGGAAATAGAAATAATTGGATATAATAAATCGGGTGTACCACAGGAAAAATAATAATTCATATAAAAAGTACACAAATATAGAAAATTATTATATTGGAGATTAATATGTCAGAAAATATCAGAAAAGAAATAGAGAACCGTAGAACGTTTGCAATTATTTCCCATCCGGACGCAGGCAAAACTACATTGACGGAGAAGTTTTTGTTATATGGTGGGGCAATTAATACCGCAGGTTCGGTAAAAGGAAAGGCTAACTCAAAGTATGCAGTTTCCGACTGGATGGATATTGAGAAGGAGAGAGGAATTTCTGTTACGTCATCAGCATTACAGTTTCAGTATGACGGATACTGTATTAATATTCTGGATACACCGGGACATCAGGACTTTTCGGAGGACACATACCGTACATTGATGGCAGCTGACTCTGCCGTTATGGTCATTGATGCTTCTAAGGGTGTTGAGGCACAGACAATTAAACTTTTTAAGGTTTGTGTTATGAGACATATACCAATATTTACTTTCATCAATAAGATGGATTTGGAGGCAAGAGATCCATATGAATTATTAGAGGAGATTGAAAATGTTCTGGGAATTAAAACATGTCCAATGAACTGGCCGATTGGTTCAGGAAAGCAGTTTAAGGGAGTTTATGACAGAGGAACAAAGAAAATTTCCATGTTTCAGGCAGTTTCTGTCGGTGGGGCAAAGAGTGCAGCAGAGACTACTTATGATATAGAAGATTCTGATTTTCAGCAGGAAATCGGAGAGGACTTATACGAACAACTGGCAGAAGATGTAGAACTGCTGGATGGAGCTAGTGAACCTTTTGATCAGGAATTGGTAGATAAAGGAGAACTGTCACCAGTATTTTTTGGTTCAGCGCTGACTACTTTTGGTGTGGAAACTTTCTTAGAGCATTTCTTAAAGATGACAGAGTCACCGCTTCCTAGAATGTCTGATGCCGGATTGATTAATCCGGTGGAAGAAGAGTTTTCCGGATTTATATTTAAGATTCAGGCAAATATGAACAAAGCACATCATGACAGAATTGCTTTTATGCGAATCTGTTCTGGAAAATTTGATGCTGCAAAGGACATATATCATGTGCAGAGTGGCAGAAAGATGAAACTTTCCCGTCCGCAGCAGATTATGGCGCAGGACAGAAAAGTTATTGATGAGGCATATGCAGGAGATGTTATGGGAGTATTTGACCCGGGAGTATTTTCTATTGGAGATACGATATGTATGCCGGGAAAGAAGTTTGCCTATGAAGGGATTCCGACATTTGCCCCTGAGCATTTTTGCAGACTGGTTGCACTCGATTCCATGAAACGTAAACAGTTTATGAAAGGAGTAACCCAGATTGCTCAGGAAGGTGCGATTCAGATATTTCAGGATTACAATTTGGAAATGTCAGAGATTATCGTTGGTGTAGTAGGTGTACTTCAGTTTGATGTGCTAAAATATAGAATGGAAAACGAATATGGCTGTGATGTGCGCTTGGACCCACTGCCATATACACATATCCGTTGGGTAAAAGATCCTGCAACAGATTTAAACAGTCTGAAATGTCCGAGTGATACAAAGAAAGTGAAGGATATGAAAGGAAATCCATTGATTTTATTCTCTAATGAGTGGTCTATTCGAATGACATTAGAGAGAAATGAAGGATTGGAGTTTGAAGAATTCTGGAAAAATTAAGAAAATATTTTGCAAAAATATAGATAAGAAAAGAGAGTAAAATTGAAAGGCTGTCTGACAGGGAAGTGTCACTTGCGGCGTTTTGAAGATACTCTCTCTTTTTTTATAATAATAAATAAAATTTACTGTTTATTCTTTTTATAAAGTGATAATATATTTATTATAGAAGAAAGGGGACGGAATGGACAAGAAACAGATACAAAAATTAATAGAACAGGCGGCAGAACAGATACAATATTGCTATGCTCCATATTCGGGATTTAAGGTAGGGGCTGCGCTTCTCACAAAGAATGGGAAAATCTATACAGGATGTAATATTGAAAACGCAGCGTATACACCTACTAATTGTGCAGAACGGACGACTTTCTTTAAGGCTGTAAGTGAAGGAGAAAGAGAATTTCAGGCGATTTGTATAGTAGGAGGAATGAATGGAGTGATAGAAACTTTTACTCCACCTTGTGGTGTCTGCAGACAGGTTATGATGGAGTTTTGTAATCCGGAAAAATTTCAGATTATTTTGGCAACAAGTATAGAAGAGTATGAAGTATATTTGCTAAAAGATTTACTGCCAATAGGATTTGGACCGGATCATGTGAAAAAATAAAATTCGTTAGGAGATAAACATGGAAAAGATATTAGAATTATCTGAATGTGAAAAACTTAAAGACAATAAAATAATTTGCAATGGAGATAATATTGAGATGAAAAATTCCAGCATTATATTCTCGGGAAAAGGTAATATTCTAATACTGGATAATCAGGTAAGACTGGTGAACAGCAAAATTCATTTTAAAGGAGATAATTGTGTCGTTTATTTGAGAAGTAATCCTAAAAATGATTATTATTTAAATGTTGCAGTCAGCAATGAAAACTGTGTTTATATCGGTGAGCGGAACTACTTTAATGGAACGCTGAACGTGGTTGTATCAGAATATCAAAATGTTTTAATTGGTGATAACAGCGTGTTTGCTTTTGGAATTTGGATGCGTACCGGTGATGCGCATGCTCTGTATGATATTCATACTAAAAAAAGAATTAATTATGGAAAGTCTATACTTGTGGGAGACCATGTATGGCTGGGACAGTCTGCAATGATCTTAAAAGGAACGCAGTTTGGGTCCGGTGCAGTGCTTGGTGGAGGAAGTTTGATATCGAATAAAGTTGTCCCTTCGCATACATTGTTTGCAGGAAATCCTGCAAAGAAATTAAAAGAGGATGTGGCGCATTTAAATTGGGGTGTACATGGATGGACGAGAGAAAAAATCGAAATGTATGATGAGATGAATGATGAAGTTTATGTTTATGAAAAGTCAAAGAAAAATTGTAAAAGTCTGAAAGAAATTGACCGGTTATTAAAGGGAAAGACAAAGGCAGAGGAAAAGGTAGAAATTATTCAAAAGTATTTGGTAGAAGAGAAAGATGCGAACAGATTTTTTATTGGGAAAGAGAATAAGCGAAAAGGTATTTTTAGATAAAAGATTTTTTGACCGGTAAAAAACAATCGTGCATAAAATGAAAGAGGTGTGCTATGAAAAATTATTCTGAAAATCCAAAGAAACAATATCATATTCAGGTCGAAAAAGGAGAAGTCGGACGCTATGTCATTATGCCGGGAGACCCAAAGCGATGTGTAAAGATTGCAAAATATCTGGATAATCCTGTTTTGATTGCGGATAATCGTGAGTATGTTACATATACAGGAACGCTTGAGGGTGTAAAGGTAAGTGTAACATCTACAGGAATTGGAGGACCGTCAGCAGCGATTGCTATGGAGGAACTGTGCCGGTGTGGGGCAGATACTTTTATCAGAGTAGGAACATGTGGTGGTATGCAGACAGAGGTGAAAAGTGGAGACCTGGTGATTGCTACAGGCGCTGTCCGTATGGAAGGAACAAGCAGGGAATATGCGCCGATGGAGTTTCCGGCAGTGGCAGACATTTATGTAACAAATGCATTGGTGAGTGCTGCGAAACACAAAGATTATCCTCATCATGTAGGAGTGGTTCAGTGCAAGGATTCTTTTTACGGACAGCATGAGCCGGGAACAAAACCTGTCAGTTATGAATTAGAAAATAAATGGGAAGCGTGGAAGAGACTGGGGTGTCTGGCTTCCGAGATGGAGTCAGCAGCATTGTTTATTGTGGCAAGTTATCTGAAAGTAAGAGCTGGTTCATGCTTTCTCGTTGTTGCAAATCAGGAAAGAGAAAAACAGGGATTGGAAAATCCGGTCGTACATGATACAGATATGGCGATTCAGACAGCAATCGAAGCTGTTCGAAATTTGATTCATGAAGATAAATAGTGCTGTATTTTAATGGAAAATTGGATTTTTAATTTGAACATAAAAAGTGTGTACAAAAATGGTATGTTGGAAAAGGAGGAGAGGATGACAACAGAAGAATTAGAGAAAATGCCCAAAATAGAACTGCATTGTCATCTGGATGGTTCTCTTAGCAGAGAGTTTATAGAAAGAAGACTGGCAAGAAGTGTGTCAGAAGAGGAGCTAAGTGTATCAGACGACTGCTCCAGTTTAATAGAATATTTAGAGAAATTTGATTTGCCATTAGAATGCTTACAGAGTGAAGCGGGGCTGACAGAGGCAGGATATGATGTGTTAAAAACAATGAGCAGAGAAAATATAATCTATGCAGAAATCCGTTTTGCTCCACTGCTATCCGTTACAGAAGAAATTGGTACCAGACAGGTAATTCAAGCATTGTTAAAAGGTTTAGAAAAAGGCAAGAAAGATTTTGGAGTAGAATATAATGTAATTGTTTGTGCCATGAGACATCATAGTATGGAGCAGAATTATGAAATGATAAAAATCGCAAGTGAATTTTTAGGAAAAGGTGTGTGCGCGGCAGATTTAGCAGGAGCAGAGGCACAGTACCCTATGGCTGAATTTATGGAATTGTTTCATAAGGTCAGAGAACTTGGGATGCCATTTACAATACATGCAGGAGAATGTGGAAACCCAAAGAATATAGAAGATGCATTGACAGCCGGGGCAGGTCGAATTGGCCACGGTATTGCAATGAAAGGAGAGCAGGGAATACAGGAGATTGTGAAAAAATATCATATAGGAATTGAAATGTGTCCTATCAGCAATTTGCAGACAAAAGCAGTGAAAAGTACAGAAGAATACCCTATCAGAGAGTTTTTGAATGCAGGGCTGTTAGTTACAATTAATACAGATAACCGCACAGTCAGCAATACCTCTATGACAAAAGAGCTTGGGTTTATACAGGAAACATATGGAATCAGCGATGAGGAAATACACTTGATGATGGAAAATGCAGTAGAGCTATGTTTTGCATGTGATCAAGTCAAAGAAAGATTGAGAGTGGAAGTTCAAAAAGAGGTAGCGAAATGAAAGAATATGAGAGAATATTTGTAATTGTATTGGACTCACTTGGTATAGGTAGTCTGCCGGATGCAGAAAAGTTTGGAGATGAAGGCGTTGATACTTTTGGTCATATTTTGGAGAAAATGGGTAAATTGGAGATTCCTAATTTGCAAAAGCTGGGGATGCTGAATCTTCATCCGGCAGGTGATATGAAAGGTGTGGAAAAGCCGTTAGGAAGATATATGAAACTGGCGGAAGTGAGTAATGGAAAAGATACAATGACCGGTCACTGGGAGATGATGGGAATAGAGACAAAGACACCATTTAAAACTTTTGCAGAGCATGGTTTTCCGCTGGAATTGATTGCGGAACTGGAGAAGCGGTGTGGAAAGCGTGTGATTGGAAATAAAACTGCCAGTGGAACAGATATTATAGAAGAACTGGGTGAGGAAGAAATTGCTACAGGGGCTATGATTGTGTATACATCAGTGGATTCGGTAATGCAGATATGTGGAAATGAAGAAACGTTTGATTTGGATAATTTGTACCGCTGTTGTGAGATTGCCAGAGAAATTACATTAAGAGAAGAGTGGAAAGTGGGACGTGTGATTGCCAGACCTTATGTAGGAAAACGAGAAGGGGAGTTTGAACGAACGAGTAACCGACATGATTATGCCTTGAAACCAACGAACAAAACAGTGCTAAATGCATTAAAGGAGAATGGACTGGATGTGATTGGTGTTGGTAAGATTAATGATATTTTTTGTGGAGAGGGGATTACGGAAAGCTATCGCTCCAAAAGTTCTGTTCACGGAATGGAACAGACTATAGAGCTATGTGGGAAAGATTTTCATGGGCTGTGTTTTGTAAATCTGGTGGATTTTGATGCAATGTGGGGGCATCGGAGAGACCCGATAGGCTATGGAAGAGAAATTGAGAAGTTTGACGTGAATTTAGGTATTTTCATGGAAAAGATGAGAGATGATGATTTGCTGATTATCACAGCAGACCATGGAAACGACCCTACTTACAAGGGTACAGATCATACAAGAGAGTATGTCCCTTTTATTGCTTATTCAAAGACAATGGAAATGGGGAAAGCCTTGGAAGATGAGCATACATTTGCAGTAATCGGTGCTACGGTGGCTGAAAATTTTGGAGTGAAAATGCCAGAGGGAACAATAGGAAGTTCCGTGTTAGAAAAACTGGGATGAGTTTTGTAGGATACAGGAAGAAGAGATACAATGGTAGAGATTTTAAATACAGGACTTAGTTCTGCTAGAACGAAATATATAAATAAAGAGGTTCTTTATGATTTTTCAGTAAATATAAATCCATTAGGATTACCTATTAATGTAATTTCTAACGTTATAGAGGGGTTGGAGACTTGTAATAAGTATCCTGATCTTTCATGTTGTGAGCTGCGTAGTTTATTGTCTGAAAAATATCTGCTTCCCAAAGATAGTTTTTTTGTTGGAAATGGTGCAGATGATATTTTATATCGAATAGTGTATGCATTTCGCCCTAAAAAGGCGCTTATCATAGAGCCTACGTTTGAGGAGTATGAAAAAGTATTGCGGTCAGTATCATGTCAGGTAGAACATTATATTTTACCAGAGGAGAATAATTTTAACTTTTGTGAGAGTGTTCTAAATTATATTACAGATGATTTAGATATTCTGTTTTTATGTAATCCTAATAATCCTACAGGTACAATATGCGATTTGAAATTAATTCATAGAATATTGGATAAATGTAGAGTAAATAATGTGAAATTGGTCATAGATGAATGTTTTATGGAATTTATTCCAGAATGGAAAGAGTATTCTGCAAAATTTTTTATAAAAGAATATGATAATTTAATAGTAATAGATGCGTTTACAAAGACATATGCATTAGCAGGATTCAGGTTAGGCTTTTGCGTATGTGGTAATTTAAAGATATTAGATGCCCTTAATTTAAATGGACAAGATTATAGTGTTTCTACACCTGCACAATTAGCGGGAATAGGTGCACTTACCAGTGCTGAATATTTACCATTAACTTATGAGTTTGTTCAAAAAGAAAGAGAATTTATGCAGGGGTCTTTAAAGAGGCTTCCGGTGAAAGTTTATCCATCTAGAACAAACTTTTTGTTGTTTTTTTGTAAGGATTCTCTGCTTGTAGAAAAATTGAGACATTATAATATTAAAGTCAGAGATTGTTCTGAATTTTATTCGCTGAGTAACAGATATCATAGAATAGCAGTATCAACAAGGAAAAATAATCAATATTTTGTACAGGTCTTAGAGGAAATAATGAGGAATTCTTAAAGAAATATAAAATGAATTTGCTAAAGGAGAAAAATATGTCACTGATATACCATAAACTAAGTGATGAATTACAGAAACACATTATCGAGGGTAAAAGAAATCATTATCAAAATCCATATCGTTGTAAGGATGAGGACATTATCAGACGTGATATGAATCACGATATTCCAAACCTCTGGCGTCCGGCATTTGTCCGGGATATCGAGAAGATTATGCATCTACCTTATTACAACCGCTATGCGGACAAAACGCAGGTGTTTTCTTTTTACAATAATGATGACATTACAAGAAGAGCATTACATGTACAGTTGGTTTCAAGGATTGCGAGGAATATCGGATCAGTGCTGGGATTGAATTTGGACTTGATTGAAGCGATTGCTTTGGGACATGATATTGGACATACACCTTTTGGACATGCGGGAGAACGTTTTTTAGATGAATTGTTACAGGGAGAAACAGGGCGTCGTTTTAATCATAATGTGCAGAGTGCCAGAGTATTGGACAAACTCTTTGCGAGAAATACCAGTTTGCAGGTTTTGGATGGTGTGTTGTGTCATAATGGTGAATTTGAGCAGCAGGAGTATCGTCCGCAATGGAATAAGAAATTTGTTAATCATGATATGGAAATAGAAAGCTGCTATGTCAAAGGTGGAGAAGCGATTAAAGAATTGATTCCAATGACACTGGAAGGCTGTGTCGTAAGAATCTGTGATATGATTGCGTATATTGGCAAGGACAGGCAGGATGCCATTACAGCCAAGATTATTGACAGGGAACATGAATTCAGCAGTGAGATTATCGGGGCGGCAAATGCATCTATTATTAATAATCTGACAGTGGATATCATAGAAAACAGTTATGGTAAGGACTACATATTGCTGAGCAAGGAAGCTTATGCGGATTTGAAAACAGCTAAGGATGAAAATTATAAGGTTATTTATAAAAATGATGAGATTAATTCTAAATATGAAGATATTATAAAACCGATGTTTAAGGATGTATATTATGCACTGCTTGAGCAGTTGAAGAAGAGGGATGAGTCGTCTGTTATTTATCAGCATCATATGAATTTTATCAGAAATACTTTGAAATATTATAAGGATATTGATTATTGCAGAGAAGAGCCGAATCAGATTGTGGTGGATTATATTGCCAGTATGACGGATGATTATTTTGTGGAGTTACATAAAAAACTGTTTCCGGGAAGTAAGTATGAGATAGAATATATTTCTTATTTTGAGTGAGGAATATCCAAAGTGGTTAGTTTTCTTGACATATTAAAATAATTATAATAAAATGCAAGTAAACACTTGCAGGATGGTAAACATTATGTTTGATGAAACTCAAATGAAAATTATAAATGCAACGATGAACTTAGTTATGGAGAAGGGTTATTCCTCAACAACGACGAAAGATATAGCACATCAGGCAGGAATTAATGAGTGTACGATATTCAGAAAGTTTCAGGGGAAAAAAGATATTGTTCTCTCTGCGATGCAGTTGAAAGAATGGAATCCTGATTTACAGGAAAGCAGTTTTGAACCGATTGGAGAGTTGGAAAAAGACCTTATTTCATTTTCAGTAGTTTATATGTCTAAAGTAACTCCTCGTATGGTAAAAGTATCTATTGGATTGAGGACACCAGAGTTGTATCCGGATACTGCGGAGGGAATTTTAAAGATTCCACAGACATTTAAGAAGGTATTAATAAACTATTTTAAGAGCATGAAAAATGAGTTAGTGTGTACTGATTACGAAAGTATGGCAATGATGTTTCTGTCTGTGAATTTTGGTTTTGTTTTTTTGGATGCATCTTTTGGAAAGAGATTAACGCAGTTAGAAAAAAGTGAATATATTAAAAATAGTGTTAGAATATTTTTAAATGGTATAGTGAAAAAATAATGGCACATTGTGTGCCGTTATTTTATACAATTGATGCAAGTGAGCACTTGCAAAGAAAGGAAGGCAAATGATTTATTTTATTGTAACGGTGGATATAATAGAAGATAAAAATAACTATCAAGAATATATCAGACAGGTAAAACCTATTGTAGAAGAATATGGTGGCAGGTATTTGGTTCGAAGTAATAAAATTACAGCATTGCAGGAGCAATGGTGCCCTAGGAGAGTTATTATTATTGAATGGGACGCAAAGGAGCAGATGGAGAAGTGCTTTTCGTCAGAGAGTTATAAACAGATAGTAAATAAAAGAGAAAATTCAGTTGATAGTAAAGCGATTATCGTGGAGGTATAAAATGAAAATTTGTGAAAATGTACATCAAATAAAAATAAGTTTTAATGTTACACCGGAGATAAAAAGATTTGTGTATGTGTACTTAATTACCGGGAAGTATTGCTATTTAATAGATGCCGGTGTGGCAGGAAGCGAAAGGATTATCAGCAGTTATATGGAAGGTCTGGGGAGAAGCCTTTCTGAAATTAAAGCAGTTCTTTTGACACATGCTCACCCGGATCATATGGGTGGAGCGGCAAAAATAAAAAGAATGTCAGGTTGTGAAATATATGTTTCAAATATTGAAAAGGCGTGGATAGAAAATATAGATTTACAATTTCAGGAAAGACCAATTCCTAATTTTTACTCTTTGGTAAATGAGCCAGTAGAAGTAGAGCAGATTGTGAAGCAGGATAATGTTTTAACTTTAGAACCTGATATAAGTTTCAGGGTCTTAGATACACCAGGACACTCTAAAGGGTCAGTTTCTTATGTATATGAGGAAGGAGAGGTTGTTTTTTGTGGGGATGCAATACCAGTTGTAGATGATTTTCCAATTTTTGTGGATTTGAAGGAGAGTGAGAGGTCTATAGAAAAAATAAAGAGGCTAAGTGATGTTTCTTATTGTTGTCCAGCGTGGGATAGGGTTTATTATAAAGAGGAGATAGATGAAATTGCAGAGGGGAGTCTAGAAATGTTGAGGAAGTTAAGAGGGTATGTAAATAAGGTAAAGGGGCAGGGAGGAAAGGTATCTGAGGAAGAGATGAAACAGATAAGTGAATTTATGGGATGGAGGGAGATAGAAGGAAATCCTTTGTTTAGGAAGAGTATTGAAAATGTTTTCTTTGAAGAATATAATAAATGAAAACAAAAAGAGTTACAAAAAGTAAGAGAAATAGATTGTATAGTGTGATGAAAAATTATAAATAAGTATATTTCGGCTAATTTTAATTTATAATAAATATTAACCGAAATATACTTGTTTTTTTGCAATATTTCGGCTAATATTAAATTAGAGTTAATAATAGCCGAACAAGGAGGTCTTCATGAAATATATTACAAGAAATCTAGAAAAAGTGGTAAGTCAGGTTACAACAGAATATCCAGTTGTTCTTGTTACCGGACCTAGACAAGTTGGAAAGACTACGATGCTTCAAAAATTGATGGAAGGGTCAAATAGAGGATATGTATCTTTGGATGATTTGAATGAAAGGAATATTGCAAAGACAGATCCTGAATTGTTTCTTCAGTTACACAAACCACCTGTATTAATTGATGAGGTGCAATATGCACCAGAACTATTTACTTATATTAAAATGCACGTGGATAAAAATCATGAACCAGGAGCCTTCTGGCTTACAGGTTCGCAAGTTTTTAAGTTAATGAGAGGAGTACAAGAATCCCTTGCGGGTAGAGTAGCTGTACTTCCTTTGACTTCTTTATCGCAAGCAGAGATAAGTGGTGGCCAAATGAAACCATTTACAGTTGACATGGATGCATTGTCATTAAGAAAAGAAGAAAGAGAAGAAGCGGATACAAAGGATATTTTTGAACGTATTTATAGAGGTTCAATGCCGGCTATTGTAAGTGGCGCAAATAGTAACAGTCAGATTTTTTATAATAGTTATTTGAGTACGTATATAGAGCGTGATGTAAAAGAATTATCAGATGCGATTGATTCATTAAAGTTTTTGAGATTTATAACTGCTGTAGCTGCAAGATGTGGTCAAATGTTAAATGTAGCAGAAATCGCGAGGGATGCAGATATAAATCAAGTGCAGGCAAAGAATTGGCTAGGAATTTTAGAAACACTAGGTATTATTTTTTATCTCCATCCATATTCGAACAATTTGTTAAAACGTCTTGTGAAAACACCAAAGTTATATTTTTATGATACGGGATTAGTCTGCTATTTGACAAAGTGGAGTAGTGCAGAAACTTTAGAAAGTGGTGCTATGAATGGAGCTATATTGGAAAACTATGTAGTTGCTGAAATTATGAAGACGTATTTAAATTGTGGAAAGGAACCATATTTATATTATTATCGTGACAAGGATGCAAAAGAGATTGACATTGTTTTGGAACATGATGGGGTTCTTAATCCAATAGAAATTAAGAAAACATCTAATCCCGGTACAGAATTAATAAAAGTATTTAGCTTGTTAGATAAGTCATCTACTCCACGTTCAAAGGGAGCAGTGATTTGTATGAAGCCAGGGTTAAGTGCTATTGATAGAGATAATTACATTGTGCCGATATGGATGATATAATTCACAAAAAGATAGCCAACACCCCATCATACATAAAGGCTTTCTAGCCTCAATCAAAGGAGAAAACAATAATGATAAAAATACTATTCATCTGCCACGGCAATATTTGCCGTTCTACCATGGCTCAATATGTCTTGCAGCACATGGTAGACACCGCAGGCATCAGTGAACAATTTTATATTGATTCTGCAGCAACCAGTTACGAAGAAATCGGAAATGGAGTTCATCATGGTACGCGAAGAAAGTTAAAACGTGAGGGTATTTATTGTGGAGACCACCGTGCAAGACATATGGAACTTTCCGATTATGACAACTTTGATTACATTATCGGAATGGACACTGCAAATATACGAAATCTGAATCGGTTTTATAATAACGACCCGAAAGGAAAAATATACAAATTACTGCAGTTTGCAGGGGAGAGTGGAGATATTGCAGACCCATGGTATACAGGCAATTTTGATGTGACTTATGAAGATGTAGTACGTGGCTGTGAGGGACTCTTAAAAACAATTGAATAATGAATAAATAATGACATATTTTGCGAAAAAAATATTTGCGAAATATGTCATTTTCTTTTACAATATAACTAAAGGTATGAACGGAAGAATTAAATATGTACTTTTTGGATTTGTATTAAAAAATGCAGATATCTTAATAAAAAGTGTAAAAGAGTGAAAAATAAAAAAGAAAGGACGAAATGCAAACATTACTATTTTCACTCTTTACGTTTGCATCTTTCAATACTAGAAATTACTATTGAAAGAAGTGGTAAAAATTATGAAAAGATTACAAAAGAGATGGGGGACGAAAAAATTATCAGCAGTTGCATGTATTTCCATGCTTTTAGTTGTGGTATGTGCCACAGTAGTACTTGGTGCGGACAAGACAGAATTTGTGCCAAAGTTATATTCATCAGCATGGGCATTACTTCCACCAGTTGTGGCGATTGCACTTGCTTTGATTACAAAAGAAGTATACAGTTCATTGTTTATTGGAATTTTAGTGGGAGCAGTGTTGTACGGGCAGTTGAATGTGGAAAGAACGGTTATGCATGCATTCAGTGATGGTTTTGTAGGAGTACTTTCAGATGCTTACAATGTAGGAATTTTAATATTCCTCGTTATTCTTGGCGCAATTGTTGCTCTGATGAACAAGGCAGGAGGTTCGGCGGCGTTTGGACGATGGGCAAGCGAGCATATCAAGTCAAGAGTGGGAGCGCAGCTTGCAACAATTGTTCTTGGAGTATTGATTTTTATTGATGATTATTTTAACTGCCTGACAGTAGGAAGTGTTATGCGTCCGGTAACAGATAAGCATAAGATTTCCCGTGCAAAACTGGCGTATTTAATTGATGCCACAGCAGCACCAGTCTGCATTATTGCACCAATCTCATCCTGGGCGGCAGCGGTAAGTGGTTTTGTTAAAGGAGAAGATGGTCTGGCATTGTTCGTAAAGGCTATTCCATATAACTTTTATGCAATCCTTACGATTGTTATGATGGTGGCAATGGCAGTAATGAAAGTTGAATATGGTCCTATGGCAAAGCATGAAAAAAATGCAAAAGTAGGAGATTTATTCTCAATGGGAGACAGAGCGCAGGTTTTTAAAGAAACAGAAGATAGCAGTGAGAAAAAAGGCAAAGTTATTGACTTATTAATTCCGATAATCTGTCTGGTTATCTGTTGTATCATTGGAATGGTATATACAGGTGGTATTTTCAAGGGAGCAGGATTTGTTGAAGCATTTTCTAACAGCGATGCATCTGTTGGACTGGCACTCGGCAGTTTCTTTGGTTTGGTTATCACTATTTTATTATATGTTTGTAGAAGAGTACTTCCATTCAAAAAATGCATGGATTGTCTGTCAGAGGGATTTAAAGCAATGGTTCCGGCGATTCTGATACTTACAATGGCATGGACATTAAAAGCAATGACAGATTCTCTTGGTGCAAAGGAATTTGTTGCAGAAGCTATGAAAGCAGCAGCGGGAGATTTTATGAAATTCCTTCCGGCAATTATATTCCTTGTAGC
Organism: uncultured Eubacterium sp.; assembly: GCA_948759685.1. The sequence goes on along the minus strand of CAQBGY010000004.1, from coordinate 16,392 downwards.
TTGTTTCCTTGCATTTGCTACAGGTACATCATGGGGAACTTTTGGGATTTTAATTCCGATTGTTGTTTCAGTGTTTGAAAACAACCCGGCACAATATGAGTTAATGATTATTTCTATCTCAGCATGTATGGCGGGCGCAGTTTGTGGAGACCATTGTTCGCCGATTTCTGATACGACGATTATGGCATCAGCAGGAGCGGAGTGTGACCATGTAAATCATGTATCTACACAGTTGCCTTATGCGATTGTGGTGGCAGTTGTCTCATTTCTTGCATATATTATTGCCGGATTTGTCCAGATTGCGTGGGTAGTTTTACCGTTGGCGGTTTTAGTTATGGTTGGTCTCGTTGCATTAATAAAATTTACAATGGGAAACAAAGAAGAGTAGCATTGAATTGAGATTGTAAGAAATGCAGAACTTTTCACAAAAATTTTATGGAGGATATTATGTTAACAATATATGGAACAAAACAGTGTAGATTTTGTGTGGAATGTAAATCTGCATTTGATGAACAAGGGGTAGATTATACTTTTGTGGAATTACTTGATGATTTGCAGATATTGAAAAAGTTTATCAATGTACGGGATACGAATCCGGTATATGATGGAATACAAGGCTCCGGGAAACTGGGTATTCCGTTAATTAAAACTGAGGAGGGAATTTATACGAGAGACTGGAAACAGTTTTTGCCGGAAAATGATAAAAACTAACGAGGAGGAACACAAAATGTTAAAAGAATTTAAAGAGTTTGCCATAAAAGGCAATATGATTGATTTGGCGGTAGGTGTGATTATTGGTGGTGCATTTAACGGTCTGGTTACATCGTTGGTAGACAATGTGATTATGCCGGTAATCACTTTACTTACCGGAAAGATTGATTTCAGCAACTTATTTATAGCACTGGATGGCGAGAATTATAAAACTCTTGCTGAAGCACAGAAGGCTGGAGCGGCAACCTTGAATTATGGAACATTTATATCAGGTTTGTTAAACTTTTTGATTATGGCATTTGTTGTTTTTCTGATTGTAAAAGCAATGAATAAGATGAGAAAAAAAGAAGAACCTGCACCGGTTACGACAAAAGTTTGTCCGCACTGTATGTCAGAAATACATATTGATGCAGACAGATGTCCGCATTGTACCAGTAAGTTGGATGAGAATTAAAAATAAATATTCTTTGTCAAACTAAAAGAGTAAATTATATAAACAGAATAAATTAAAAAACTGCACGGAAACATTTTTATATAATTAGAATTAAATGTTTTCGAGGCAGTTTTTTATTCTTAAAATTCTTGAAATTTATTTCCAACCTTTTAAACTTTTTTGTGTCTTTATATATAGACATGTCAAAAAGAGGAGTTAAGATACTATGAAACAGAAGAGCGAAAAAGAACAATATGCGAAAAAGACAATTTCAAAATATATGCAGAAAATCTATTCTTATGCAGTCAGACACACTGGTTCTTTGGATGATGCAGAAGATGTATCTCAAGAAATATTATTAAAAATATACCGGGCAGTTTGTGTAAAAGATATAGGGAATATGGATGCTTTTGTATGGAGAGTAGCAAAAAATACTCTGGCAAATTTTTATAGAGATAAATCTTCTCAAAAGATTGTAACGTTGGAAAATGTAAATCCAATGGAACTTCAGGACGGAACAGATATTTTAGGCGATTTTGTGCATAAGGAGGAGTTAGAAAGATTGCAAAACGAAATAGCCTATCTGTCGAAACGTCAAAGAGAAATTTTAATAGCATATTACTATGATAAAAAGAAACAAACAGAGATTGCAGAAGAAATAGGAATTCCTCTAGGAACTGTGAAATGGTATCTAAGCAACATAAAAACTGATTTAAAGAGAGGAATGGATAAGATGAGAAATGTAAATGAATTAAAGTTTAATCCAGTTAGATTTTCTAGTGTGAATTTGTGTGGAGATGTAAGCAGAAGTGGCTGTGCTATGGATATGATGAATACTGCCTTGGCACAAAATATTATTTATTTGACGTATCATAATGATATGAGTGTTAATGAGATTGCAGATACTTTGAATGTATCCCCTGTTTATGTAGAGAGTGAGATAGAACGTCTGGAGGATAATTCTATTATTGTAAAGGTTGGAAAAAAATATGGAGCAAATATACTTATCAACGAGGCGTGGGATGAATTAATGGAAAAAATGTACTTTCTGTTTGATTTGGTGACTGAAAATCTGGCAAGCCTTATATTTGATGAAATAAAAAATAGTGGAATATTAGATAAATACAAAGAAGAATATACTGTGCCAGATAAGGATGAAAATTTTCTTATGTGGACATTGGTGTTTCTGGCAATGGATACATCTGTATTAGAGAGTCTTAGTGGTAAAAAAAATAGAGGAATAAACACTAATTCCCCAATTACGTTTGAAGAAGTATCAACGGAACGTGCTGATGGCAGAACAAATATATTAAGTGCAGTGATTGATAATGAGAGTATGAGAAGACATATTAAAAAAACACAAATGGATGGATTTAATGGACCAATTTGGAATGGAATGAATGACATCTATGTTTGGCTGATAGACCTTCCGTATTTAAATAAAGAAATAAAGGAAGAATGGTTTATTGGTTTGGAAAGGGATATGAGATTATTGCAACGTCATCATAATGGTGAGAAATTGCATAAAGATGACTATGCATATCTTATTGCAAAAAATTATATGAAAAAGAATAAGGATCGCATTGAACTTGCAATGGTAACTTTAAAAGGGGGCAAGTTGATAGAAGAAATAATGTCTTTGGCAGATAAGTGTACGACAGAAGTTATGTTAAAATATGAAAAAGAAATTAAAGAATATAAGGAAATGATATTATCAAGAGATCCTGACAGAGTCAAAAGACAAAGAATGTATTTACAACAGAAAATGTTTCGAACAGATGGTATGTTTATGAATATGGCGCATAAGAAATTAATAGAGAATGGAAGACTGAAACCTTTAAGTGATGAACAAAAAAAGAGTGCAGCTATGGTGATGATATATAAATAATTGCTTTTTCTTCTAAATTTTATTAAAATAACAATCAAATAAGAAATAAAACGGAGGAAGAAAATGAACGGAAAAAAATTAGGTTTTGGTCTTATGAGACTGCCACTAATCGCAGAAAACGATGCGGGAGATATCGATATTGAAGAAATGTCAAAAATGGTCGACACATTTTTGGAAAGAGGTTTTACATATTTTGATACAGCATGGATGTACTGTGGATTTAAAAGCGAAGATGCGACAAAAGAAGCGTTGGTAAAGCGTTATCCAAGAGAGAGTTTCACGTTGGCTGACAAGTTACATGGAGGCTTCTTTAACAATTTAGAAGAGGCAGACAATATTTTTAATGAACAGCTCCGGAAAGCAGGAGTAGAATATTTTGATTATTATTTACTTCATGATGTTGGTTTAGACCATTATAAGAAATACTCTGAATTAGGCTGTTTCGAATGGCTTGTAAATAAAAAGAAGCAGGGGCTGGTAAAAAATATTGGTTTCTCTTACCATGATAACGCGGAACTGTTAGATAAAGTGTTGTCAGAACACCCGGAAATAGAATTTGTGCAGCTTCAGATTAACTATCTCGACTGGGACAGTGAGGGAGTGCAATCTAGAAAATGTTACGAAGTAGCAACAAAACATGGTGTACCTGTTATTGTAATGGAACCGGTAAAAGGCGGAACGCTGGCGAATGTACCGGCATCTGTAGAAGAGCATTTTAAGAAATACAACTCAGAAATGTCCGTTCCATCATGGGCGATTCGATTTGCAGCCAGTCTTGATAATGTCATGATGGTACTCAGCGGAATGAGTAATATGGAACAGTTGTTGGACAATACAGACTACATGATGGATTTTGAGCCATTGAATCAGGACGAATTAAAAGTAGTACAGGATGCAGTGGATATCTTAAATGCAAATATTGAAATTCCATGTACAGGATGCTCTTATTGTACAGAAGGCTGTCCGAAGAAAATTGCTATTCCGAAATATTTCTCATTATATAATGCAGATAAGCAGGAAGTAAAAGAAAAAGGCTGGACTCCTCAGGGCGAGTACTATGATAGATTAACAGGAATATTTGGAAAGGCAAGCGACTGTATTGCCTGTGGAAAATGTGAAAAAATCTGTCCTCAGAATCTTCCAATCATTGAAGATTTGAAAAAGGTTGCAGAGCATTTTGGAAAATAAATAGAATATATAAAACTCCAGGCAGAAAAATTAAGACTACCTGGAGTTTTATATTATAAATATTTATTTTCGGACTTTGCAACCAGTTTTTGAAATCTATTGTCGATTTCGTCTTGCAATTCTGAAACAATATCAGCGTATTCCTCTTTTATCAAATGTTTTGTCCGTCCCATCATTCCAAGCCATTTTGCAACAGAAATCGCTTTATCAGAGGCTTTCGGGTTATAGTTTAATTTTGTTTTTCCATGTTCCACTTCATAGAGTGGGAAGTAACAGCAGTCTACAGCAGCTTCGATTACCTTACGTTCTGTAGCCGGATTATCATTCCAGTTCAGAGGACAGGAAGATAGAGCCTTCAGATATGCTGTTCCTTCATTTTTTGCATAATATGCAGCCTTTGCGGCTTTTTTCATAAAGTCTGCAGGATTGGATTCTGCTGCCGTTGCCACATAAGGAATATTTGCAGCAGCCATAATCTGTGGCATATCTTTGTGGAAAAATGTTTTGCCAAATTGTTCCTGCCCGATATGGGAAGTAGAACTCTTTGCACCTTTAGGCGTCGAATAAGATAACTGATATCCGGTATTCATATAGCCGCCGTTGTCATATTCAAAAATGATAAGCTTATGCCCCCGGAGTGCTGTGCCAAGGGCAGAACCCATGCCGATATCCATTCCGCCATCACCACTTACCATAATGAAAACAATATCCCCTTTTGGAATTTCGCCTTTTTCCTGCTTGCGGTGACAGACTTCCACAATACCGCTCAGGGTGGCAGCACCGTTTTGAAACAGATTGTGTACATACGGAACTTTAAAACTTGTCTTCGGATATGCTGTGGTCACAATCATGCCGCAGCCGGTCTGAAACAGCAAAACGACAGGGTCTTCAATAACACGCATCAATAAATTCAGATTGACGATAATCCCACATCCGGGGCATGCGCCATGTCCCGGCGCAATACGTTTGGGCATGGCAGTTGTGGCATTGATTGTTGCACCGCTGACATTTAAAGAATCTTCCTGTTTTGTAACATTGGTGATTCCGAGTTTTGTTTTTTCCGGTATTAATGGGTCGAAAAAGTTTTCGCGATGCTCATCCGGGATTCCGGCAGTCGTACCATAATAAATGAGCTTGTTATTTTCACTGTGAAACATTTCGATAGCATCTTCCACATAAAAATCTTTACCGCCCAGACCATAAATAATAGAAGAAATATCTGTAACACATCCGTATTTCTGTAGGGCTGCACGAATTTCTATAGAGAGATTGCCGCCAATAGCACCATAACTATCCTGTCTGTCAGCAATAACAATTTTTTTTGCATCCTTTAACTGATTATAAATATCTTCGCTGGGAAAAGGTCTGAGCATTGTAAGAGTTAAAACACCAACTTTCTCGCCCTGTTCCCGCAGACGGTCTACTGCGACCATTGCAGTGTCAAAAGAGGATCCTAGAAGAACAAGAATTGTTTCGGCATCTTCACAACAATAGGCTTCCCATGTTTTATATGATCTTCCAGATAACTTTTCGTACTCTTCAAATAGCGCAGGCAGTACCTTAGAGACCTCATGCATTGCCAGATGAAGCTGGTAGCGGTTATTAATTAAATCAGGTTCGTTCATGTAAGAACCGACAGTTATCGGATGTTCAAAATCAAGGAAAGGATATGCTTCTCTTTTTTTACCAATATATTTTCGCACTACATCATCACTGGAAAAGCGGTAACAGCTGCGTTTCTGATGGCTGGTAAAGAAACCGTCAAAAGCCACTGCCACAGGAAGATTTACCAATTCTCCCAGTTTCAAGGCAATTAAATTAAAATCATAAACCTGCTGCACACTGTGGGCAAAAAAGATAGGCCATCCACAGTTTAACAAAAACATAATATCGCTGTGGTCTCCTTTAATGGATAACGGGCCTGATACGGTACGGCATGCCACATTCATTACCATAGGATATCTGGTTCCTGACTGTACCGGAAATTGTTCCAAAGCATACAACAGTCCATTGGCACTGGTGGCATTAAAGACTCTTCCTCCGGATACAGAGGCTCCATAGCAGATTCCGGCAGCACTATGTTCTCCTTCAGCGGCAATCATTACAATGTCTGTTTTTCCATCTGCTTTCATTAAATCAAGATTTTCTGCAATTTGTGTGGAAGGAGTGATAGGATAATAGCCCATGACATCATATCCTATCTGTTTTACAGCAATTGCAGCAATTTCATTGCCCGATGCAAATTCCAGTTCCTGATTTTCCATTATACTTCACCACCTTCTATACGTTTTTCTGTTAAATAAGATTCTGAGGTAATGTATCCGTCTGCTCCGGATTTCTCATAATAGTCGGGAGTCCTGATTAAGTCTTTGTTTGGCATAAAGTAAGGCTTACGGTCGTAGTTTTCTTCTAAATCTCCCACTAAAGCGTGCGTAGGGCATACGGAAACACACCGCAGACAGCCTTTACAGTGAAAGTAATCAAGCCCTTTATTTACCATCATTTCCCTGCCCCGGTATTCTCCTGGTTCAAATTGAAATACCATATCAGGACAGGTACTGTCACATAATCCACAGTTAATGCATTTTTCAGGAATAAAAATAGGAATGTATCCCTGTCGGGATGGAGACAGATCGTTTACAACACTGTTTCCATAATTTAAGTTAATACCGCCCATTGGAGCAGTTTCATAGCCAAGAGTTCCTTGTTGATATTTTTGACTGACACCATCTTCTATATTTGGATTGTGCTTACAAGCAGAGATTTCCCCGCAGTCTACTGACGTTGTTTCCTCATATCCACGTTTGATTCCTTCCAGATTACCTTTCAGTGCCTGTGGATATTTTTTGCCTAATGTGTTACTGCAGATTTCATACATATCATCTAAATTTATGAAACCCATAGCATTTGCCATAGCACCCATCATAACAACATTTATGCGGGACTTCGTTTCCATGGCAATCTTTTGTGCGTGAACACATACAATTTTTCGGGCAGGGATATTGTTATGAGATATATAGTGCTCCATAATATTTTCCGGTGAAACATTTGTGTTGATAATAATTGTGGTGTCTTTCCCGCAGCCATCAAAAATATCGGTATTCTGCATCAATGCCTGATGAAAAATACAAAGAATGTGAGGATGCGTTACCGGAGAATGGACCCGAATATCTTTGTCAGGAGAACTATATCGAATAAATGCTTTTACCGGAGTACCGGTTTTTTCAGACCCATAGCTGGAAAAACTGGCACTGTTCAAACCAAGATATTTAATTCCCAGTTCCCCCATCATCTTGCCACATAGATTTGCTCCTAATCCGCCAATACTTTCAATTCGTATTTCATAATAGCCATTATCATTTTGTAAAGGTAGTTTTATTTTTTTCATAGATACCTCTGTTTTTGGTTATTTTAATTATAGATATTTATTAGCAAAATGGTAAAATTTATACATTATTTCATAGACATTTCTCTTTTGCATATGGTACTATAGCGATTAGAGTAAAGATAATATTGAGTGATTCATATAAATACTCTTACAGAAAGGAAGAACAATGGCAGATCAGGCAAAATTTACAGGAACAGATACTTATGTGGCAGCAGATGATTTAATGGCATCCGTGGAAGTGGCAATGGAATTGCAGAAACCGCTTCTTATTAAGGGAGAGCCGGGAACAGGAAAAACCATGCTGGCAGAGGCAGTGTCCAAAGCGTTAAATAAAGAACTTTTGATATGGAATATAAAATCTACCACAAAGGCACAGGACGGATTATACATGTATGATACGATTCAGAGATTATATGACAGTCAGTTTGGAGAGTCAGGAGTAGATGATATTGCCCATTACATTAAGCTGGGAAAGTTAGGAGAAGCATTTAAGAAAGAACAGCAGGTAGTGCTTCTGATTGATGAGATAGATAAGGCGGATTTAGAGTTTCCAAATGACCTTTTGTGGGAACTTGATAAGATGGAGTTTTATATTCATGAAACAAAGGAAACAGTCAAGGCGAAAATACGTCCGATTGTAATTATTACATCCAATGCAGAAAAGGAATTACCTGACGCATTTCTTCGTCGTTGTATTTTTCATTATATTAGTTTTCCGGAACCGGATTTGATGCGACAGATTGTAAATGCCCATTTTGAAAATCTGGAAGAGCATCTGCTGGAGCAGGCGATGAAGACTTTTTACAGAATCAGAAATATCAGGGATATTCGAAAGAAACCAAGCACATCGGAACTCATTGATTGGTTAAGAGCATTGATGATAGGCGGCGTAGACCCGGATACGATTGACAAGAAATTACCATATCTTGGTGTATTGATTAAAAAGGATGAAGATTTAGAAACAATAAAAATGGTAAGCAGATAATACCGACAGAAAAATGAAAGAACAGAGCCATGATAGATGTTTTATTTAACGATGGCAGTCTGTAAGTGGAGGCAGTATGTTTACAACATTTTTTTATACATTGAAAAATAATGGATTGGATATATCTACGACAGAATGGATTACCCTTATGGATGGACTGGACAAGGGTCTGGCACATTCCAGTTTTACAGATTTTTATTATTTATGCAGGACAGTTCTGGTAAAAAATGAAGGTGATTATGACAAACTGGATATGGCATTTCAGGAGTATTTTCAGAATATAAAGACAGATAAACTTAATATGGAAAAGTTAAATGCATGGCTGCATAATGATAACGACAGAGCTCAGATGACAAATCCGGACGATTTTAAAGACGATAGGACAAAGAAAGAAGCTACGGAAATTCATAGGATGTTTCGTGAGCGATTAGGAGAACAGCATACAGAACATAATGGCGGCAATTACTGGATTGGTACAGGGGGAGGTTCACCCTTTGGAAAGAATGGCAGGACAGCCGGAGGAATACAGTTAGGAAATCATGCGGGAATGAAGACTGCTTTTGCAGTTATGGGAGAACGCAGATATAAGGATTTTAGACGGGACAAGAAACTGACAATGAGACAGTTTCAGGTAGCATTGAGGGAACTTCGTCAATATTCAAGAAAAATGGATTTGCCAAAGACAGAGCTGGATATTGAGGGAACAATAGATGCGACTTGTAATCAGGGAGGATATCTGAAGTTAGAGTTTGAACAGCCTAGGAAAAATTCTGTCAAATTGATGCTGCTGTTTGACAGTGGTGGCTCGATGTACCCTTATAGTGAACTTTGTAATGAGTTGTTTCAGGCAGTGCATAAAGCAAATCATTTTAAGGATGTGAAGACATTTTATTTCCATAATTGTATCTATGCAAAACTATATAAAACACCGGAATGTGAAACCGGTGACTGGATTGATACTACATGGGCGTTTAAAAACTATGATAAGGACTATAAGGTAATTATCGTGGGAGATGCAGGAATGGCAGAGGAAGAGTATCTTGACAAAAATGGAAATTACAGTGGACCAAATGACGGTTTGTCAGGACATGAATGGATGCAGTTATTCCGTAAGAAATATCCACATTCAATATGGCTGAATCCTTCCTATCATGGAGATTTAACAAGAATGTACTGGATGGAGTCAGAGAGACTGATAAAAGAGATTGTTGATATGTACCCTTTAACCGTTGATGGGTTAAAAGCGGGTATTAAGAAATTAATGAGTGATAAATAAAAATATTTGCTAATTTATGGAAGAAGTCTGAAAAGACTTCTTTTTTTGGGTATATATAAAAAAACGTATATCACTATCTTATCACAATATTTTTGTACAAATTTACTAGAAAGACTTGATAAAAACATTTTTATTTGGTTATATGTAAATATAGTTTTGTACAAAAAGAGAAAAGTAAAGGAGAAGGTTATGAACAATTTATATAAGAAAGTAATTGCCAGTGTATTAGCGCTCGCTATGTTGGCATCAGGACTGTTTTTGACACAAAGTAAATCAGCAGATGTAAAAGCGGCAGACGAATGGAATCTGGTATGGAGTGATGAGTTTGAAGGAACACGTCTGGATACAAATATCTGGAATTATGAAATTGGAAATGGTGACTGGGGATGGGGAAATGGTGAAAAGCAATACTATACAAACAGCGAGAAAAATGTGGAAGTATCTAATGGAACATTGAAGATACATGCTTTGAAAGAGAGAATGGGAAACCAGAATTATACATCTGGAAGAATTACTACAAAAGGTAAAAAAACTTTTAAGTTTGGAAGAATTGAAGCACGGATGAAACTTCCAAGTTTTAGCAGATCATGGCCGGCATTTTGGATGTTAGGAACAAATGGCGGATGGCCGAAATGCGGAGAAATTGATATTATGGAAGCGATTAATACTGAAAACTTTACTCACGGACATGTCCATTGGTATACGGAGGGTGCTTCTTATACAGGACATGCTGATGCGGGTAAGAGTTCTCAGGGAGTAGTTCCGGCAGATTTTGATAGGACGCAATGGCATACATATAGTATTGAATGGGATAAGAAATCAATAAAATGGTATGTGGATGATAAAGTATTTAACACGATAAATATTTCAAGTTCGGATTTTGATGAATTAAGAAGCAACTTTTTCATTTTATTTAACCTTGCTATTGGAGGACAATGGCCGGGACTTGATGATGAAGGCATAGACAATTCAGCATTCCCATCAAGATCAACAATGGAAGTGGACTATGTAAGAGTTTACCAGAAAACGGAAGCACCAACTACAAAGTATGATGGTCCGATGATTACTGTCACACAAGATGCAGTATCGGAGTATAAGGGAACATGGAAAAAGTTCTTTGGAGGTGAAAATGGTTGGATTCCTGCCAAGGGAACTCTTGAAACAGCAGGAACACCGGGAAATGGTTTTACGGCCAATATAACTTCTGTTGGAAATATAGCCGGAGATTCCGTGTGGGCAGCACAGGCGACTCTTGAAAATTTAAAGTATTATCCGGGAAATACATATAAATATTCCTGTACAATTACATCCGACAAAGATAAGAAAATTTTTGTAAAAGTAGCAGATGGTAATGAAGAGACATTGGGCGGTGGTTTCATTGACCTGAAAGCAGGTGTTCCATATAATTTCGAAACGAATGTAGATATACCGAATGATTTTGAGAATACAGTTAGTCTGAAGTTTGGAATGGGTAAGACAGAGGGAGACACGATTGCAGATAATGGTGCTGTAACAATTCATGTTAAAGATATTTCTTTTGTGACAACAGCGACAATACCGGATCCGGATTATGTACCGGAGACAACAACGCAGAATCCTAAAGAAACCACAACAAAGAACCAGACCACAACAAATAGTGGAACTACAACAACGAATCCGGTTGTGAATCCTACAATAAATTCAAATGTGAAAGTGGCAAAAACACAAGTCAGAAAGGCACTTAAGAAAAAAACATCAAAGAAAGTTAAACTTACACTTAAGAAAATAAAAGGTGCAACAGGATATAAAGTTCAGTTTTCAAAAACAAAGAAGTTTAAGAAAGTACTTGTTTCTAAGACAGTAAAAAAAGCGAAAATTACTGTAACAAATAAGAAATTGAAAAAACAGAAAAAGCTTTATGTCAGAGCAAAGGCTTATAGGACTGTTGGAAAAGCAAAATACTATAGTAAGAAATGGTCTGTAGTAAAGAAAGTTAAAATAAAAAAATAAATTGTTAAAAAACATAAGGACTGTTGCATTATGCAGCAGTCCTTTTAATTTGAAAAAAAGTGAGTGGTAAACTAAATAGCTTTATATCCGCATTCGAATTTAGCCTTTGCATCCTGCATTTTTTTAGATTCAGCAGCAGGAGTAGGATAATATCCCATTGTGTGCATCTGATTAAATACATCGACTTGAATTTCATGCTCTTTCTGAAGTAAATCCATCATTGTACAACGAAGGTTTTCATGAACACACTCGTTTGCACTTAAATTATATAAATTTGTAGCATTTTTTTCTGTGTTGAGGGCATCCCCTAAAATCTCTTTTTCTGTATAAATCTCTTCCATAATGACCTCCTGGTTAATTTAAATAAGAATAAATAGCGTTAAAATGACCCTGATGCTTATCAGCAATATCAAGCATCTGCTGTTTTACTGTTTCATCCTGACTGTGGTTTGCCAGCATTTTAAATTTTTTTACTAACAATTCTTCTTCGTTTAATAAATCCTGAACTACTGAAAGTTCCTTTTCTGATAATTCCATATTTGTCCCTCCTTGTGTTTTTTAAAAGCAAAAGCTTTAAAACAATTTACACAAATATTGTTGTCTTATATATAAAATCCATACCATCCAAATATTGGAAAATAAGTTATACATGTGTTTGTGTATCGAAAACTTTATGTTAGAATACTATAAGAGTAGATAATAAAATAATTGTTTTTATTAAATTTAGAAAGGAGTGTCTGATGCATCAAAAAATGCATTATATGAGGAAATATGACATTACAAATAGCAGAAGGAATCTTCATTCCCTTTCTTGGAACAACATTAGGTGCCGCCTGTGTGCTGTTTATGAAAAATAAACTAAATAATAAAGTAAGAAAAGCACTGACGGGATTCGCATCCGGAGTAATGGTTGCAGCATCTATCTGGAGTTTAATTATTCCTGCGATAGAGCAATCGTCAGGCATGGGGAAATTTTCGTTTTTGCCTGCTTTTATCGGATTTTGGTGTGGAATATTATTTTTGCTTATTTTAGACAAAGCAGTTCCGCATTTACATCTGGATAGTGAGGAATCGGAAGGACCAAAAGTACAGTTAAAAAAAACGACAATGCTTGTCTTTGCCGTAACGCTACATAATATTCCGGAGGGGATGGCGGTAGGTGTGGTGTTTGCCGGGGTGATTTCAGGAAATAGCGGGATTAGCATAATGGGAGCTATGGTACTTGCGATAGGAATTGCTATTCAGAATTTTCCGGAAGGAGCTATTATATCAATGCCCCTTAAAGCAGAAGGAATCGGAAAAGGCAGGGCATTCTTATATGGTACATTATCCGGGGCAGTAGAACCGGTAGCTGCGTTGATTACAGTAATGGCATCGGGTTTTATCGTACCGGCATTACCATATTTGTTGAGCTTTGCAGCAGGTGCAATGCTGTATGTAGTAGTAGAGGAATTAATACCGGAGATGTCTGAAGGAAAACATTCTAATGTGGGAACGTTACTCTTTTCATTGGGCTTTACAGTAATGATGATGCTGGATGTTGCGTTGGGGTAATACTGGATTAGAATATAAGAATAGGCAGAGGTTTATGAAAATTATAGAGTTCATTTCTGTGTACTGTAATTTTCATAAACCTCTGCCTGTTATAATTTTTTCAATTTATCCTTCGACTAAATCCTTGTTTGATAAATATAAAATGACATCTTTTCTTGTAATTATTCCGATAAAAACATTGTTGTCGTCAACGACTGGAACGAAGTTCTGATTTGTAATTTTGTCTACCAGACCTTCCATCGAGATTGAAATGTTTACAGCCTTATTGTCACGGTGTCTGTCAACTTCCATAATTGAAAACTTCTCCATTTTCCTTAAACTTGGAAAACCATGATTTTTTAAGTACCAAAGCATATCACCTTCTGTAACAGTTCCTATGTATTTTCCTTCCTTTGTAAGTATAGGGATAGCGGCATAACCGCGGTGTTCCATTTTTTCCAATGCCTGACGGAGAGTGTCACTGTCTTCAATATGTGCCACATTTTCTTTCGGTGTCAAAAAGAATAAAATATTCATACGTATCACCTCCGATAGCTTTTGTTTCATACCGAAAATTATCATAGCAGAAAACAAATATTTATTCTATAGATTACACAAAAAGTTAACAAATAATTTAAGAGAATAACACAAAAGAAAATAAAATTAATTATTCATTAAATATTGCACGAACTTTAGTGCAATATTCCGGCTTTGTACAAATTGAAAAATAATAATTAAACTTATAGAATAAAAGTAACAGGAAAATAAAAGAAATCTTTTTTGAGTCAAAGTTCCTTTTTAAAACTATATGGGCGGTTATTGAGTGAGTTAAAGAGGAGTAAGAAACTTATAAATGATTTATACAATGTAAACTATAAGGAGGAAGAAAAAATGCGAATTATTGATCTACTGGATTCTAAGAGTATTCATCTAAACGGACATGCATCGGACAAAAAGGATGTTTTAGATAAAATGGTTGAACTTATGAATGCAAGTGGGAAAATTGACGATGTGGAAACTTACCGTCAGGGAGTTTATGCAAGGGAGGAGGAAGGAACAACGGGTATTGGTTGCGGAATTGCAATTCCGCACTGTAAATCTGATGCGGTTAATCGACCGGGTCTGGCGGCTATGGTAGTTCCAGAGGGAGTTTCATTTGATTCTCTTGATGGTGAACCGGTACACTTAATCTTTTTAATTGCAGCACCAAATACAGAAGACAATATTCATTTAAATGTTTTAAGTAAGCTTTCTGTATTATTAATGAATGAAGAGTTTACTGACAATTTAAAAAATGCTAAGACAGTGGAGCAATTTTTAGAGATAATTGATTTTGCAGAAAGAGAAAAAGAAGGAAGGACGGAAAGTAAAGAAACAAAGAATGTGGATTCAGCAAAATTAGTATTAGCAGTTACAGGTTGTCCTACGGGAATTGCCCATACTTATATGGCAGCAGAATCAATTGAAAAACAGGCAAAAGAAATGGGTTATCGGGTAAAAGTGGAAACAAGAGGTTCCGGTGGTGCAAAAAATGTTCTTACAGCAGATGAAATTGAGCAGGCAGAGGGCATTATTGTTGCAGCAGATACAAAGGTTCCAATGGAGCGTTTTGCAGGAAAACGTGTTGTTGTTACAAAGGTGGCAGATGGAATTAATAAAGCAGAAAAATTAATTAGTGAGGCTGTCAGTGGAAATGCACCGGTTTTTGAAAGTGGAGCAGATGAAGTAAAAGAAAGAAGCTTAGGGGAGAAAGAATCTATTGGACACACAGCATATAAGCATCTGATGAGTGGTGTATCTCATATGTTACCGTTTGTTATCGGTGGAGGTATTATGGTCGCAATTGCATTCCTGATTGATACCATTTGTGGATACGGAACAACCGGTGGCTCGAATTTTGGTCAGTGCACCCCGCTGTCGGCATTATTTAAATATATTGGTGGTCTGTCTATGAACCTTATGGTTCCTGTACTTGCAGGATATATCGCATATTCTATTGCGGACAGACCAGGGCTTGCAGTTGGTTTTACAGGAGGGCTGTTGGCAACGAGCGGCAATGCAGTTCTGACAGGTTTTGTTTTTGGAAATAATGTAGATTCACTAGATGGATTTTCCAGATTTATTGCCAATTTTGCTTTTGTTGGTAAAGGCGGTGGTAACACAGTATCAGGTTTTCTTGGGGGAATTTTAGCAGGCTTTCTTGCAGGCTTTATTGTATTGGCGCTGAAGAAACTCTGTGACAAACTTCCGGAAGCGTTAGATGGTATTAAACCAACACTTATTTATCCGTTAGCTGGCATACTTATTATTGGAATTCTTATGTGTATGATTTTTAATCCTTTGATTGGTTTGATTAATACAGGACTGAGCAATATGCTTACAAGTCTTTCCCACGCAGGGCTGATTACGGTATTAGGATTAATTGTTGCAGCCATGATGGCTATAGATATGGGAGGACCGATAAATAAAGCAGCATATGTGTTCGGTACAGGAATGCTGGCAACAGCAGCACAGATGATGGAAAATGGCAAGGCAGCATCTGATCCGGCAGTGCAGGCATGCTATATTGCGATGGCAGCGGTTATGGTTGGAGGTATGGTCCCGCCTGTTGGAATAGCTATTGCAAGCAGGTTGTTTCCTAAAAAGTTTACAAGGGATGAACGAGGAGCATTTGTTTCAAATGTAGTCATGGGATGTTCCTTTATTACAGAGAGTGCAATTCCATTTGCAGCATCAGATCCATTGCACGTAATTCCTGCAACAATGGCAGGTGCAGGTGTAGCAGGATTTTTATCAGCATTGTTTGGATGTACTTTAATGGCACCACATGGTGGTATATTTGTATTTGCGACTGTTGGTAATCCATTGCTTTATATTGTTGCATGGCTTATTGGCTCTATTGTTACAGCACTGCTGCTGGGAGTTTTGAAAAAAGATGCAAAATAAAAATTTCGGTTTGTTGAGGTGGTTTGAGTATAAAAGGATACACTTGGAAACTGAA